>NZ_JAYGHR010000065.1:0-147820 GCF_034932365.1 Limnoraphis robusta BA-68 BA1
CTGGGGAGACTCACCCCTCTGGAGTAGGTTAGGAAACTAGCTTGCTGTAAGGGTTGTCAATGAATCAGTAATCCAAAGCCGTGAGGCTTGGAGAATCCCCTTTCTTTAGAAATGGGGAGTATGTCAACTCCGATGGTTCAACGGGTTCACAACAGGTCTTTAGGCCTCTAAATGTTCTGCCTGAACGGATCGACTTTGTGCGACAATGGGTAGGCATTCTTGTGTTGAACGATTTTTGTTCATAAAGACTTACCGGGCTACAGATTAGGGTGTAAAAAGTGCTGAAACTGCGCTAACACACCCCATTCATTCAGGCTTTGCGTAGGTTCTTTCAGTTCTACATCACTGACGAATCACTGTGTTTGCGATCGCTTTAGAACAGAAACAATACAAAACCTACTGCTTGTCTGACCTGGCTGCTCAGTCTCGGTTAGAGGTTGTACCCGAGCGAGGGGGGATGATTACCCGGTGGCAAGTCAAAGGAAAGGAACTCCTCTACCTGGATGCAGAACGGTTTGCCAATCCCAACTTGACGGTACGAGGCGGGATTCCGATTTTGTTTCCGATTTGCGGAAATTTGCCGGATGATGCCTACCGTTACAATGGTCGGCGCTACAGCCTCAAGCAGCATGGTTTTGCTCGGGATCTGCCTTGGACTGTCAGCGATCAAGTGGCCAGAGATCACGCGGCGATTACGCTGACGCTCACCAGCAATGGCGAGACTCGCTCTGTTTATCCGTTTGATTTTGAGCTGGAGTTTACCTATAAGCTCAAAGGCAATGAGTTGATTATCTTTCAGCGTTTCACAAACCTCTCGGGGACGATGGAGGGTTTACCCGCTCAAGTGATGCCGTTTTCGGCGGGGTTGCATCCCTATTTTTGGGTCTCGGATAAGAATCACTTGCATTTTGAGATTCCGGCGATGCAATATCGAGACCAGATGACCCAAAAACTCCACGATTTTACAGGTCGCTTCGATCCGAGTTTAGATGAAATTGATGGGATTTTTGGCCCGTTAACGGGGTTGGCTGCGATCGCAACGGATACCAGTCGCAACTTACGAATCGCCATGAGTTACAGTTCTGCCTACTCAAATGTGGTGTTTTGGATGGTCAAGGGCAAAAACTACTATTGTCTCGAACCTTGGACGGCTCCCCGAAATGCTTTGAATACAGGTCATTTACTCACCTATCTCAAGCCGGGAGCCAGTTGTGAGATGTTGGTTCATCTGAGTGCAACATTTTTTGGAAAATAGTGTTTACATTGATCAAGAAGCTGTGCTAGAATGATTAATCGTTGAGCAAAAATCAATGAAAGGGTCGCTAGCTCAGCGGTAGAGCACTCGGCTTTTAACCGATTGGTCCTGGGTTCGAATCCCAGGCGACCCATAAAAGTTAATGTCATTGCCTTAAGCTTCTTCCAGCTTTTGTGTCCCTGTAGAGAAAATCATGCTACAGATGATAAATCTCTAGAGAATAGGCGCATGAGGGGGCGGGAAAATGTAAGTTGTTGCTGAGAAGACATCAAATTTTGGCAGAGGCACGCATTTTTTACTCAACTTTCCAACTTGTTTGGTAGTGAGTAAAGGGTGAGGAACGTTAGAATAAGGGTTTCAAGTTACCTATTGATTATTATGTTTGCTCAATTTCGATCTCGCTACCCGACAGGCAGTTTAATCTCTGAGTTGCTGGCGATCGATCATGGCAAGTATGTAGTTCGGGTTTTGGTTGAAGTCGATAGTACCATTATTAGTTCGGGACTGGCGGCGGCGGATACGGTTGAATTAGCAGAAGACCAAGCCCGAGTTCGATCGCTTCAAGTTTTAGGCATTGAAACCTCTACAACCTTACCTCCTTTGTCGTCTACTCGTTCTTTTTCTGCCTCTGCGAGTACACCTCAATTTGAACTGAATTCAGCCCCCGAACAACCCCAGCTTTCCGCCTCTGTGGTAGAGTTTGAATCTGAGGCTGAGGCTTTTCCCCCTTTTCCTGAATTGGAAGATTCGCTTCGGAGTTCGACTGCAAGTTCATCGGAGGATTGGCTCTCAGCAACCTATATTAACCCCAGTTCTTCCCTTAAATCAACTCCAACGGATTCGAGTTCGACGTCCTCAACGAAGGGGCGAGGTGCTTCATTACCTCCTTTACCGGATCAGCCTTTAAATAGCAGTAATGATCTTTCCGCTTATCCTGAAGAGATTTCTCCGACTCCTGGGACTGCTAACAAGAAAAAGTCAAAAGCATCCCTAGAGTCTACAGATTATTCCCCGGAAATTGCTAAAACCGATCTGGAACTGAAACGTTTAGGTTGGACAAAAGAGCAGGGGATAGACCATTTACAAAAAACCTACGGAAAGCGATCGCGTCATTACTTGACAGAAGATGAGTTGCTGGACTTTCTACATTACCTCGAATGTCTTCCGACTCCCACACCCCACGCAGACAGTTAAACAGGGAGTGGGGAGTGAGGAATGGGCAATAATGGGGACAGGTTACTGAATAAAACCCGGTTTCTCAAAGAAGCCGGGGTTTTTAGGGCGTAACTGTTAACTGATTTTTATCCGCCGTTGTGAGAACTGGTGTGAGCAGCTAAGGCTTTGCGATCGTAAACTTGATCAATTAAGCCATAATCAACGGCTTCTTTAGCGGACATAAAGAAGTCCCGTTCGGTATCTTCTTCAATACGGGAAAGGGGTTGACCTGTGTGATCAGCCAAATGTTGGTTGAGGCGATTCTTCAAATAGAGAATTTCTCTAGCTTGAATTTCGATATCGGTGGCTTGTCCTTGGGCGCCGCCTAACGGTTGGTGAATCATTATCCGAGAATGGGGTAAACTCATCCGCTTTCCTTTGGCGCCCGCACTCAGCAAAAATGCTCCCATACTTGCAGCTAACCCGATACAAATGGTGCTAACATCGGGGCGAATATGGTTCATGGTGTCGAAAATCCCCATACCAGCCGAGACTGAACCCCCCGGAGAGTTGATATAGAGGTAAATATCCTTTTCGGGATCTTCTGCATCGAGGAACAGCATTTGAGCGACGATCAGGTTTGCTAAATCGGCGGTTACGGGTTGTCCGAGAAATATAATGCGATCGCGTAAAAGTCGGGAATATATATCAAAGGCGCGTTCACCGCGACCCGATTGTTCAATAACGGTTGGAATCATAAAAACCACCAATCAAGTTCACTGTTTTTGATTGTAGCGACTGTTGTGGGGTTAGAATCACGCAATAGGGAAATCACTACCTGTGAAGGGAAAGGCGATCGAGATCAAGATTTCGTTCAACTGAAGAAAAAAGGGTTTTCTCACCCTTTACCAAATCTCCAATTAAATAAATCTTGAAGATATAGAAAAAAATAAGCAGAGATCTCTAGAAAAGGTGTAAATTCTGGATTGTCACCCAGCCTACAGGGAAACTATGTTTTTTTAGGGTTTTAGGTTTTCTGAAGAAAAAAGTGGTGAAATGCTATCCCACGATAGGTTTTGGCGATACGCCTGACGGCACGCAAAATCTTAGAATGAAACAGCCCTGGGAGCCTTAAAAGAGGGGGTTTTTACTCATTTTTTTACTAATTTTATAGGTTTAATTAAAGTTCCGTAAATCTACGGAGGCTCGGCGATCATTTAACGGGTATCTTGGAGTTAGAAGTTCATCGCTCGGATTTTATCAATTTTCGTTTCGGGAGTTCAACTCATGCTTGGATGGATTTTTGGCGGCTTGGTGAAAAAGTTAGAACGTTCGGCGAAAAGAGTGGAACGGGATTTTGTTGATCGTTCTGCAAAAAAGTTAAATAAACTTGCAAATGACCTTGATTACATGGTTGCCAAACGAACGGACAAAGTAATGAACCGGATGGAACGCCTAGAAAATAAGACGGTTCAAGATATTAACGAAATCATAGATCAAACCACTAAAAAAGTTGATTACATGGTTGCCAAACGAACGGACAAAGTAATGAACCGGATGGAACGCCTAGAAAATAAGACGGTTCAAGATATTAACGAAATCATAGATCAAACCACTAAAAAAGTTGATTACATGGTCGCCAAACGAACGGACAAAGTAATAAGCGGGATGGAACGCCTAGAAAATAAAACAGTTAAAGATATTAACAAAATAATAGATCAAGCCGATGAAAAAGTCAAGGAAAACCTGCGGGAAATTGATCGCATTCGCAGGGAAACTATCGAAGAAGTCAACCAGACGATTCAAGAAACGGATTATTATCTTGAAAACCGCATTAACCAAATTTCATTGATCGTGATGGAATCAATCGTTGAAACCAAAGATTTAATCCGAGATCTAGAATTATTGGAAACTCAAGTTTTCGATGATGCTGGTTATTTAATCGATCAAATCGAAGAAATAGTCGATAAAACTATCGAACAAGTTCGCGGAGAATTGCGGCGACATAGTGCAGAATTAATTCCCAATCCTTTTGATCCCTGTCGCCAAAAACTGGGGTTGGGATTAAAGCTTGGTTTTCAGTTATCGGATATTGAATATTATCGGTTGATAGAATGTTATGAACTAAGCAAATTAACCCCAAACACTCCCGTACAAACCATCATTGAAACTTACGGTCAACTTCAACTGAATGCAGCCAGAATGGTTGCTTTAACTCGCAAAGCGCCGGAGTTAAGAAAATTCGCCGTTGAAGATTGGTTAAAGTATGGTGTTTTGTGTCAATTTTGGAGTAACACCATCAAAATTTATGATTCGACCGAGTTAGAAATAGAGTCTTCTCCCTCACCGCAGCAGTTCAATTATCAAGAGTTACAAACAAAACTGATCGAATCTATTTCTAGTTTGCAGCAAAAGTTTTCTAAACCGACGGATTAGCTTATAGTTTGTAGTAGTAGTCAGTAGTAGTCAGTAGTAGTCAGTAGTAGTCAGGGGTTGAAACCCCTGCCTAATAAATAAAGTCCTCTCAAGAGGACTAATAATTAAAATATTAGTCGGTTTTAACCGACTTTCACTATTAGCCGGGGAATTAATTCCCCGGTGCGATCAAATCTTAAACCCAGGATAAATCTAATGAACTCCAACGACAACAAAACCCCTCTCGAATATTACGAAAGAGCAATTCAAGAGTTAACCAATACTCGCGAACAGCTTCAAACCGAGTTGGAAAGTCTCAAAGAAATGCAGACTTCCTATCAAACCTTGAAGGATGAACTTGCAACAACCCAAGCTAAACTTGATGACACAGACAGACAATTATTAAATACAAAGCAAGAACTTCAACAAGAAACAGAACCTTTGAAAAAATCAAGTCAGAAAATTGAAGCACAGGTCAATTATTGCTATTCAGAAATCCAAAATGTCAAAAATCAGATGGATACTGAGTTAGAAACTCTCAGAAAAATGCAGGCTTCCTATCAAACCTTGAAGGATGAACTTGCAACAACCCAAGCCAAACTTTACCACACCCAAAGAGAATTATCAAAAACCAAACAAGAACTTCAAAATGAAAGCCAACTCTTGAAGGCTCAACTCAATCGTACTCAAGCAGAATTATCAAAAACCAAACAAGAACTTCAACAGGAAACAGAACCTTTGAAAAAATTGACTAATAAAATTGAAGCGCAGGTCAATTATTGTTATTCAGAAAATCAAAATATCAAAAGTCAGATCAATAGCTTAACTTCTGATATTTACGCAGGTTGTTTATCCTTGAACTATCGAAAGCTGAAGTATTTTCTAGAAAATAAAATGTGGAAAGAAGCCGACGAGGAAACATTTAAAAAACTGCTTGAGTTAACCGGGAGAGAAAAAGAAGGAAAATTACTGGAAACCGATCTTAATTTACTGTTCTCTGAAGATTTGAGAACTATTGATCGACTCTGGATAAAATATAGTAATGGAAATTTTGGCTTGAGTATACAAACTAAAATTTATCAAAGTTTGAAAAATACTCAACAACAAAAAGATGATCAAGTCTGGAATGCTTTTGGAGAAAAAGTTGGATGGTATGTAAACAATAGCTGGCTTTGGTACAAATCTGTAAATTTTTCGACTTCGGCTCCTTCTGGTCATTTACCTGCGAGAATATGGGATAACTGGAATCAAGGTGGTGTGGGTTCTTTTAAACCTCTTTTATCGAGACTGATTGATTGTGGAATTTGAAGTCTGTCGAGGAATGAATTCCCCGTCTAATAAACAAAGTCCTTTTCAAAGGACTAACAATTAAACTTTAGTCGGTTTTAACCAAGTTTCGCTATCACTAGAATTTGAATCAAGGATAAATCTAATGAACTCCAACGACAACAAAACCCCGCTAGAATATTACGAACGAGCAATTCAAGAGTTAATCAATACTCGCGAACAGCTTCAAACCGAGTTGGAAAGTCTAAAAGCGTTGAAGGATGAATTAAAATCCACACAGAATGAACTTGCAACAACCAAAGCGGAACTCAAAAAAGAAATGCAAGCCACAAACGCCGATCTACAAAAGCAAAAAGAAAAGTTATATAGAATAGAAAGCGGTATTTTTGAGGGAAGCGTTAACAAAACTAAGGGATGGAAAGGAACTCTGAGTGATGCAAAAGGAGATAATCGCTTTATTCGACAATACATTGAGTTTAAGAAAGCTTTCAACAACCCTCCAAAAGTTGTAGTGGGAATCTCTTATGCTAACGTTTCTAGAGAAGCTACTCATCGATTAAAAGTTAAAGCTGTTGATATTGACTGCAAAGGATTTTTCTTAGAAATTCAGACTTGGGGAAACACTGAAGTTTTTGGATGTGATGTTAACTGGTTGGCTTATGGTTTGTAGTTGCGCTTGAGTACCATCTTAGCTTGATTTTTCTGCGTGCATCGCAACAACGAGCTTAGTTAATTTTTTGTAGAGATCTCTAGAAAAGCTGTAGAGTGGGTGACATGAAAGATTTGTGAATTCTCCTGTAAACTCTCGACTGTCACCCACCCTACTTTTAAATTTTGATGAACCAACGCTTCTGATACATCCCATACAATACCACCCACCAGATTAAAATATTAGCGATCGCAAACGCTAAAGAACCGTTCATTTCACCCGCCCAAGACACAAAGATATTTTGATAAATCCAGGTTTTTAATGTCATTGGTTCGGGATATTGATCAATTTTAGTATAAATTAAAATTCTGGCTACAAATCCTGAAGCGACAAATAAAAATATAGGGTTTAGTCCCATTACTTCTAAGGTAAATGCCCACTTTCGTTTCTGACGAACTTCGATGATTTCATAACATCCTGCAAGTAATAATAACGCCCAACCTGCGGTAACGAGAACATAAGAACTTGTCCATAAAGCTTTATTGATGGGAAAGATTAATCCCCAAAAATGACCGATAATAATATTACATAAACCCATAACGACTAAATTGAAACTGGTGTGGCTGTTTGCGGGTTGTTTTTTCAGCCAGTCTCCAGTGAAATACCCGATTAAAACGGTGACAACTGCGGGAAATGTACTAAATATTCCTTCTGGATCGTATTTTCCCTTTCCTAAAAGATGATTTTCACTCAAGATTAGGCGATCAATATAAGCGGCTAAATTTCCTTCTGGAGTGAGATTTCCGACTCCATAACCGGGAACAGGAATCAGTTGCATGGCGATCGCATATCCCACTAAAATTATAACACATAAACCTGCTATTTGTTTGCGGGATAGGTGTAAAATTGCGATCGCGGAGAGTCCGTAAGCGAGGCTAATTCGTTGTAAAACTCCCATGATTCTAATATTGCTGAAATCATAGTTCGGATAACCATTAAGAAGCAATCCCAATAAAAACAAAATAAGACAACGACGTAGAATTCTCAGATAGAGTTGAGGAGAAATTGTCTTTTCAGACTCTCGATTTTCTGGGGTGTATTTAGCGAGGGAAAATGCGATCGCTACACCGACAATAAAGAGAAAACTGGGAAATATTAAGTCAGTTGGGGTGTAACCATGCCAGTCTGCGTGTTTTAAGATTGGATAGACATGATTCCAGCTTCCGGGATTATTGACTAAAATCATGCTTGTAATTGCAATTCCCCGGAAAACATCTAGAGAAGTGAGTCGCATTAGTTCAGGTTTATATTAACTTTTTATTTTGACTTGTCATCTTAAAAGTCTATAATATAGCGGTTTTTAATTTTTAGAGGAACAGTGGGGATTAAAAACCCGGTAACTGATACCATTTCTTTCTAATTATGCAACTTTTTTCGATCCCCCCGCCTGCGGCTTCCCCCCACCCCCCTTTTTAAGGGGGGATCAAGGGGGGATTGGGGGCTGGGGGGATAAATTAGATGCAGCTTCATAAAGAATTGGTATGAATAGAAACCGGGTTTTTGGCAGTGCTTTTGGCAATGGCACGACCCATCAATTGTTTTTGATGTTGAGTTAAAACTCGCCTAAAATTGAGAAGTTTTGGAGTTTTAACTGTGGATCAATTCATGGCAAATGCAAGCGGGAAGATTATTCTTCAATGTCGCTGAGTTCGCCAACTTTAACGGCTGAAACAGTAACGTCTCCGTCGTTATCTTCGAGATAAATATCGAAGAAAAAGGCACAAAGGGTGATGGGTTCTGATACAGCTAGAGTAACGGTATCATCAAAACCATTTAAAGTTGACCAACCTGCGGGAACAATTTTATTGGTTTTAAGGTTTTTAAACTTCCCACCGTACATCCAAAGCATAACTAAAGGTTCACCTTTTTGACCATTTGGATCATCTTTGATATAATCAAAAGAACCTTTACGAATGCGAACAACCCAAATTCCCTGCGTTAATTCTTGTTTAACGCCTGTCGTTTGAATCGCCTCAATATGATCTTTAAGCAAATAGCAATTGTCTTTACTGTTAACCACTAAATCGATCACTTCAGTGGGCCGAGTTTCAATGGACATAGTTTGACACTCCTTGTTTAAATTGAGGGTTCGGTTTTGAGGGTTCTAGGCTCTTGAGAGAGGGGATTCTTGGACATCAAGCCAAGATTTAACCTTCTCGTCAGGAACCGTTCAAACCCTTATTAAGTGTCTCACATTTTGAGTAAATTTAGTCTATTGCTGAAGTTGAAAATTATTCTCGACATCAAACAAATCATTCAGTATTGACAATAAATCATACTATCTCGAAAAAATCATGCGATCGCACCGTAAAAGGGAACAGACCTGTGTGTAGGGGCGCGCCTCCGCCGAGAACTGTTTTTCGCAGCAATAATTTAGATAAACCCGCCCTATTTTATACTCAAACTTCATACCATGTCCGGTTGATTAATGCGTGTTCTGAAAACGGGGCGGGTTTTTTAAATTTAGTAATAGGTGTTAGAGATGGTTTAGAACCCGCCCCTACATAATCATAATCGATTAACCGGACATGGTATCAACTATTCTTCGATCCAAACGGAAACTGATCCTCCCTTACAACGAAATTCAGCCCAACCTTCTTCGTTAGTGTAAATGGGTTCTTTAATGTGTTCAGTCAGATCGATAAACTTAGTATTCCGTTTACCGACTTCCATCCATTTCCAACCGGGAACACTATCACTCATAATCACAGCCATTGCTTTGGGATGTTCTTGATCTCCTAAACGAGTCCAACCAATGGTATTATAGTGATCAATATAATCATATTGTTCACCATAAGCGTAGTGTTTGCGAGCATAAAGAAGCTTGTCAATAATCCAACGATGAGAAGGTAAGAAAATCGGATAACGATTGCCATCACGCCCATAATCTTCGTATTCTGCCCCGTAATAATCGGCATGAAAAATACAAGGATATCCTTCTCGCCGCAGTAGAATGATGGCATAAGCAAGCGGTTTAAACCAAGGTTCAACGGGGGATTCTAACGCTTGCAAGGGCTGAGAATCATGGTTTTCGACAAAAGTCACCGCATGAGTCGGACGTTCCTTCATCAGCGTGCCATCAAAGATTTGTCGCATATCATAATGTCCCCCCGATTTACTGGCATAATAAAAGTTGTAATGCAGGGGTACATCAAACACAGACATTTTGCCTTGTACTGCGTTCACATACCAATGTAATGTCGAAATACTGTTCTGCCAATATTCCCCAACAACAAACAAATCTTTGCCGACATGACGTTCTAATTCGTCAATCCAAATAGGGAAAAACCAAGAAGAAATATGTTTAATTGCATCAAGGCGAAACCCATCAGCCCCGGTTGTATCAAGATACCATTTTCCCCAACGGATTGCTTCTAGTTGCACTTCGGGTTTTTGAAAATCGAGATCGCATCCCATTAAGTAAGCAAAGTTGCCTTTTTCTAGGGCAACATAATCATCAAATTGTTTTCCCTCAAACAAATAAACGACGTTTTGTTCTTTGCTATAATCATCATAATCAACCGCATCAAAATGCCACCAATGCCATTCAAAATTTGAATATTGGCCTTGACGTCCGGGAAAGGTAAAATGAGTATAGGCTTTAACGTCTCGTAACCCTCCGATTGGATAAACGCGATCATTTTGGTGAAAGGGAGTTGCTTTGGCAATTTCTGTAGATTCACCTCCCATTCGGTGATTGAGAACAACATCGGCATAAACTTGAATCCCGGAATTTTTCAGGGATTGAATGGCATCGATATATTGTTGATAAGTTCCGTATTTTGTACGAACTGAACCTTTTTGATCAAATTCACCCAAATCATACATATCGTAGACACCATACCCGACATCATTCCCTCCACCACTTCCTTTGTAAGCAGGAGGAAGCCAGAGGGCGGTAATTCCAGCATCGGCTAATTCTTGGGCTTTGTTTTTGACTTGTTCCCACAGAGTACCATCGCCAGGGAGGTACCAGTGGAAATATTGCATGATTACGCCGTTGATAGACATGAAAATTGCTCCTTGTTTTGATTTGAGAGTCAGAAATTGAGGACAAATTAGCCGCAATTTACCCTGACTTCATTAACTATTTCACAAAAACTGCTATCTCTTACAACAGTTCTACGGCCTAAACCGAATAATTTCACTATAACTTGCTTGACTTGAATTGACGATTCCCACTTTTGGGGTCGTTCAAGTGAGTTAGACAATCATTTTTCTTGAATAAATTTAACTAAATTATGAATGTAGAATTATCAATTATGAAAGTAACTTACGGATAGGATAACAAAGATCACAGTCCTCCAAGAATTAATCCTTTTTCTCATTCATAATTGATAATTCATAATTCCTCAACTGATATAATACCCTAATCAAAACGTTCTGCACCTGTAGGTTCTTGATAGTTGAGTCGTCGTTTTTGATGACGATATTCACCGACTAAAGAATAAACAACACTCCGCAGTCGATTTAATGCACCGACTGGACGATGAACGGCTAAACCATTCCAAGGAGAAAAACGTAAATTTTCACAAAAATCGCATTGTTTATCAAGGTTAATCTGTTAGTGTTTTTAAATTTATTGTTGTGATCGATGCGAAGAAATCCATCCGTAAACCACTGGACAAAATAAGGAAAGAGTAAGGTTGATTTTTTGGAATAACGGGTGATTGGGTTGCCGTTTGCATCCTTTTTTTTATGATACAAAATGGCTAAATCTTCAACGGGTGGGAGATTTCCTTCTGTGTTAAATTTGGGAGCGGGGGGTAAATGGCGTCCGACATAAGTGCGATCAGTGAGTGACTCCCAGGAGGTATAAGTATCTGTTTTCTTGGGAATATCCGTTCCGGGAATATGTTCCTCTAGCGTTATCATGCTAAAAGGATAGTGAGTTGCATTGTCAAAATTTTATGATCCTTATAATGAAGAGAGAAATGCTATACTAGAAATGATATAAATGACTGATAACTAGAAAGAGAAACTACTCGTGAAACGTCAGTTGAAGCCATTCCTAATCCTATTCTTATTGGCGATAACAGTATTAACTGATCCACATACAGGAATCGCTGAGTCTGAATCCCCACAAACCGAGTCGCCAACTGAACCCGAGTCAATCCCATCAGAAACCCCACCTTCAGAATCAGTTGAGAAAGATGATAGCTTCATGGACTGGTGTATCAATCGAGAGCAACTTCCTCCCTCGGCTCAACGAACCATGAGTGTTATTTTACAACGAGCCGGAACCTTTAACTGCGCCAGAGCCGCAGAAAATTTAATCACCTACTCTCAACTCGACTTGAGTACCAGTCAAATCTCTGATCTGAGTCCCTTACAATCTTTAACCAGCATTACCCGACTGAAGTTAATTAACAATCAAATCACTGATTTAACCCCCTTGCAATCTTTAAAAAATTTAACGGAAATCAACTTGAGTTATAACAAAGTTAAAGATGTTAGCCCCTTACGCTCCCTGGAAAATTTGAATTTCCTGAACCTCAGTTTCAATCAAGTCGAAGATGTCACCCCTTTACAGTCGTTGAAACAACTCAATGAACTGAATCTCAATAATAATCAAGTCACCGATATTAGTTCGCTTCAACCCTTAGAACGGTTAACCTATTTATTTGTTCGCAATAATCCAATTAAAGAGCCAACCTGTCCAGTCAGTCCTAAGTATATTTGTCAGTTTTAAATCCTGTCCAACGGTCTAACTACAGGTTGATCAATGCTGATTTCCGAAGGCCTTGAGTCGGTTAAACCGTCATTAAAAATCGGCATTCCCGCCTTAACTTGAACGGATAATTTACCGATACAATAGAGGCAATCTTAGCTAACTCCTGGTTTGAGATCCAAAGGAGAGAAACCCATGAACCTCTTAAAAACCGTTGCTTTATTAGGAATACTGAGTGCATTACTCGTGACAATTTGCTCTCAAGTGATTGGCGGAACAACAGGTTTAATGGTGGGCTTAGGTATAGCGGCGATCATGAACCTGGGTTCTTGGTTTTATTCCGATAAAATTGCTTTAGCCGCTTATCGCGCCCAACCTGTTAGCTACGAACAAGCACCCGAACTGCATAAGATGGTGAAGCGACTGTGCGATCGCGCTAATTTACCCATGCCAGGAGTCTACATCGTTCCGACTCAGGCGCCGAACGCCTTTGCCACAGGGCGCGATCCGAAAAATGCCGCAGTTGCCGTTACAGAAGGCATTCTGAAAATATTACCCCAAGATGAACTTGAAGGAGTGATTGCTCACGAACTCACCCACATCAGAAACCGTGATACCCTTACCCAAGCGGTAGCGGCGACGATAGGCGGTGCAATTTCGGCGATCGCTCAATTTGCAACTTATGCGTTATGGTTTGGAGGAAGTTCGCGCAATAATCAACAGGGTGGAAATCCGATTGGTATTCTATTAACGGTCATGTTGGCACCGATATCAGCGACTGTCATTCAAATGGCAATTTCTCGAACCCGAGAATATTCAGCCGATGCGGGCGCGGCGAAATTAACGCAAAATCCCAAAGCATTGGCTCGGGCGTTACAACGCTTAGATAGTATGGCGCGACAGGTTCCCCTCAGAGCCAACCCTTCGTTTGAACCACTTTTGATTATGAATGGATTTTCGGGTCAAAGAATGGCAAGTTTGTTCTCAACTCATCCTTCTACAGAAGCTCGGGTACAAGCGTTATTGAAGATTGAACAAGAAATGTCGAGTTTGCCATCCGATTAGTTTAGCGTTAAAGTAACAACTAGCTCGATTATTGATGGCAGCTCTTATTATTCCAAAACGATACCTTCTATCGTTTATCGATACAATACACTGGGAAAAAGATAGACTTTTCCCGAATTAACTTAGAAAAAACTGAAAGAGAGATTGATCAAACTCAGGAGAATAAAGAATGACTGAAGAACACAATGTACCGAAAGAGTCTGCACTGGTAGAAACATCTTCAAGTGAAATGACTTCAACCTCCGAAAATTCTTCTACAAGTGAACCCCAGAAAGAAACTGAAGCGTTATTGCAAGCGATTCAGAATTTGGTCAAAATAGAACTGCAAACCGCAGCAGAAATCAATCGTGATGCTTATACCGAAGCGGTGCGAAGTGTCCGAGAGAGAATTGAGCAAATTCGATTGATTGATAAAGATCAAATTGAGACTTCTTTCAAACAGTTTGAGACGGAAGCTGAAAGCAACTTGCAAGGAATTGTCAAAGATTTAGCCGATTTAGGGGAACGCTTAACAAAGGCGACTCAAGCATTTTGGGATGTCTTAACGGCTTCTAATAACTCAGAATCTAAATAAGTCAAATTCTGAGATAGAAAAACCCGGCTTCTCCAAAAAACCGGGTTTCTTATACAAAAGATTAACTTACTCTCGGAGAAGTTCCGCTTTAGAGACTCGACATCCCATATTAAAAAGACTCGAACCACATTCAAGCGGAAAAACTTTCTGCTCCATCTTGGCGCTACAACTAATATACTGATTATTGTCAGTATCACGCATCATACAATCAATCGATTGAGCGCCCGATTCTCTAGACCATCTCTCCAAACCAATCATCGCAATCTTATAGGGATAATAGAACCAAAAAAGCCCCGCCACTACTATTAATAAACCTGCAACGGCTAACCCAACTTTCAACTTCCAACCGTTGAGAAATCCTTGAACTCCAGTCGTAGAAGAATTCTTTTGGGGTGCTGGGGGTATAGTCGGGGTCTGTGGAACCGTTTCAATCTTTTTAGGGCTTTCGGGTTGAACTTCAGACATAAAATAGCTCCTCTGTATTGTTTTATCTACAAATCTCTACACTTTTTTTGTTAAAATTGCACTCGCTTCCCGAGTTTAATTTTAGCTGAATTGATCTCAGCTTACATCCGCTCTAGGACAGATATGCCTAAGAGGGATAATCCTAATTTTAACGTGCGTGCGGTCAGATCGCATAGCCCTAAACGAGAGATTCGTTGAGCGTCTTCTGCTTTCAACACGGGACACTGGTCATAAAATTGATTAAATTTTTGACTAAGTTCAAATAAGTATTGACACAAACGGTTTGGGAGTAAGTCTGTCGCTACTGCTTCAATCACTTCATTTAACTGTAATAAATGCTTGGCTAGGGTAAATTCAGCCTCTTCTTGAAGCTGCATTTTCGCCTCGGTTCCCACTTGTTTAAAGTCGATTTCTCCTTTGCGACGAATTCCTTGAATTCTCACATAAGCATAGAGTAAATAGGGCGCGGTATTTCCTTGCAATGACAGCATTTTATCAAAACTAAACACATAGTTACTGGTGCGATTTTGGCTGAGATCGGCATATTTAACCGCACTCATTCCTACAACTTTTGCCACATCATCAATAAACGCTTGGGACTCGGTTCTTTCTTCTTCTTTTATCCGCGTTTCTAAATCTTTTTCGGTGCGGTTAATCGCTTCATCTAATAACTCTCGCAGTCTAACCGTTTCCCCGGAACGAGTTTTTAACTTCTTCCCATCTTCCCCTAAAACTAACCCAAACGGAACATGAACCACCTCAACATTATCGGGTATCCAACCTGCTTTTCTCGCCACCTGCCAAACTTGTGTAAAATGATTCGCTTGACCTGCATCGGTCACATAAATCATTCGATCCGCTTCATCTTGATTAATTCTATATCGTAGTGCCGCTAAATCAGTTGTGGCGTAATTATATCCGCCATCAGACTTCTGTACAATTAACGGTAACGCTTCCCCTTCTTTATTTTGAAACCCATCTAAAAAGACACATTTCGCGCCTTGATTTTCTTCTAATAAGCCTGTTTTCTCTAAATCGGCTACAACTTCTGACAAGAAGGGATTATAAAACGATTCTCCTCGTTCTTCTAATTTAATATCCAACAAATCATAAATCACTTGAAATTCGCGCCGAGATTGTTCACACAACAGTTGCCAAGCCCGACGGCTATCTTCAGCGCCTGCTTGTAATTTGACCACTTCTTGACGGGCGGTTTCTTTGAAGTCTTCGTCTTCATCAAAGCGAACTTTAGCCTGACGGTAAAATGCGACTAAATCCCCGATATCTAAGGCATCGGCTGTGGTTAACGCTTCGGGATAAACTTCTCGTAAATAAGTAATTAACATTCCAAATTGCGTCCCCCAATCTCCCACATGATTGAGACGCAAAATATCATGTCCTAAAAATTCTAAAATCCTCGCGATCGAATCTCCAATAATCGTTGAACGTAAATGTCCGACGTGCATTTCTTTAGCAATATTCGGGCTAGAAAAATCAACAATCACTTTTTGGGGATGGTCAACACGGGGAATCCCTAAACGTTCATCTGTTAAAATGGTATTCAGTTTTGCTTCTAAATATTCGGGTTTCAGACGAAGATTGATAAACCCTGGCCCTGCAATTTCTGGCGGTTGACAAATTTCGCTGATATCCAGTTTTTCGATAATTTGAGTGGCGATCGCTTTAGGATTATTTTTTAATACCTTCGTCAGCGACATCGCCACATTACATTGATAATCCCCAAATTTCGGATTACTCGCCGGAACCAACATCGGGTCAATTCCCGCCATCTCCTCACCAAACGCGGCGATAATGGCGTTGTCAAATTTGGCTTTAAGTTGTTCGACGGTAGAAGGCATTGGACGTGATCCAGTTTTGATAGGGGATTACAAGCTTTATGATAAAGGAATATTACCCAAAGCGGCCTAGCAGGGAAGAAAACGGCGCATTTGAGTAATCAGATGGTCAAAATAAGGGGCGAGATCTTCTGGGTTCGTCTCCGGGAAACGCTTCAAACTTGCGGCTTTCAAGCCTTCTAGCCCAGAAACCATCGCCTGTAAAGGGACATTTAATTCTTCATACAACAATTCCATATAATCTAGCCCTTCTTCGCTGGTATATTCGCGGCCTCCAGCTATCCCATAGGTAATACAGCGCAAAAAATGCCAAAAATCTCGCCAGCAAGCGTTAGCGCGATCGCTCGGATAAAGATCACCCCCCGGATCGGTAATACCTGGATATTCAGACAAAACCGTTTCACGGGCTTCTGTGACGATCAGATCCGCCTGATCTCGCAGTAAACGCACAACACCGACTCGGGCGAGGGCGGCAGCTTTTTCGGGTTCAGGGAAGTCTTGGAAGGTAGCGACTAACGCTTCAAGATCGCTATCGCTGGGATAACGTCCCTCGTCGTCTGCGGCTTGAAACCGGGCTATCGTCGCCGAGGGATAGATTTGTTCCCAGTTAGCCAAGCTGACAATGCGGGCTTTGGGAATGAGTTGTTTGGCTCGTTCGGTGAGCATGGGTTTGAAGGTTTAGAGTTTTTAGGGGATTATGGTTCATTTTATTGTTAACACGTCCAGCCTGGTTTTGGGAAAAATACGGCTCAAACTGTACGGTAAATTAATATTTTTTACCAAAATAAAATTATTCTGATCCTAACAATGGCTTCACTTAGGTATGAATACAGTGATTCTGCCCCGGTATTGCCGTCAATCCAAAACCTTAAACTGTGAAACTCAGATTCCGGAAAGTTTAAGAAAATTAACACTTTATTCCGTAAAAATACTAATATCATAATCGGAACGCTATGATAGCTTTGAATTAAGCAAAATAACTTACAAAAGGCAGAAAACAATGACTTTCCCCAATACAAAAGAAAACGTTAAAACTTTAGATAAAGTAACGTCTGATACATCAGAACAAATAACTCACTCAAACTTAGCAGCGATTGGAGTGGGAGTTCTGGGGGGATTTGGAAGTGCATCAGTAAGTGCGCCTGTAACGGTTGCAGGAGCAGTGGTTTGTGTGGCGGCTTATGGCGCGAAAAAAGCGATTCAAGAAAAGGACTGTTGCGCCCTAATTTCTGTAGCTGGAGGTGCATTTACGGGTGCCGGAATTTCTGCCATTTTAAGTGGAATGAGCTTGGCTTTGGCTGAAACAGCCGTCGGTATAAGCATGGGTCCAATTGTCGCCGCAGGTGCAACGATTGGATTAGCAGGGTATGGTTTAACTCGGTTGGTTCAACGGGTGATGACTGTTCAAGCCAATTATGTTCCTTTAAAAAATATGGTTGCTCTTCCCCTTCGTTCTAAGCTATAAGCATATAAGGTTTGTGGGGCTAGATACTGAAAGCAAGACGTTAAATAGGGGTATACTCAACCAGTCAAATGAAAGATCTTCAACCGGGTGTTTTTCTGCGAGATTCTGTTTGGATAGTCCAGGCGATTGCTAAGAATTTATACTCAAATCTTAACTAGAATCCTCAAAAAAACATTACAAATTATTAAGAGTAGAGTCGGGTCATCCGTATATTCACGGAGAGAGAAAAAAGTAACGGAATCTCTTGATCAATTGCAGCGTTAATCGATTCCCCTCAACTGTATCTAATCAAACGGGTGAGCGTGAGGAACTTATGATAAAAGCAAGGGGTTAACTCTCAGTTTAGATTCAGCATGAAGTCAACCCCATCAAAAAGCGCTGCGTTTAAATTTGTCATTTTGCTGGGAATTGTCAGTCTGTGTGCGGATGCAACCTATGAAGGGGCGCGAAGTATCAATGGGCAATTTTTAGGATCTCTCGGCGCGACGGGTACGGTTGTCGGGCTGGTTGCGGGGTTCGGTGAATTAATTGCCTACGGGTTACGTTTATTTATTGGTTTTTTAAGCGATCGCACTCGTCAATATTGGCGGATTACGACGATTGGATATATTATTAATACCCTGGTTGTTCCCCTATTAGCTTTAGCCGGAAATTTACCTGTAGCGGCGGGACTGATGATGGCGGAACGAACCGGAAAAGCTATTCGCACTCCTCCGCGAGATGTGTTGTTATCTCATGCGGTGACGCAAGTGGGGACAGGGTTTGGCTTTGGTGTCCATGAAGCGTTGGATCAAATTGGGGCGGTATCTGGGCCATTAATGGTGGCGGTGGTTTTGTCTCTGCAAAATGATTATTCTGCGGGTTATACAACGTTAATGATTCCGGCGGTGATTGGGTTAATTGTACTACTCACTCTACAAAAAGTTTATCCAAATCCCCGTGAATTTGAACTCGCAAATCGACCAATTCTCAAAGCAGAAAAATTTCCCAAAGCCTTTTGGTTGTATTTGGGATCAGTGGTGTTAATCGCCGCCGGATATGCTGATTTTCCCTTGATTGCCTATCATTTTCAACAGGTGAATCTGAGTGATACTAATTCAATTCCGTTGCTGTATGCTTTAGCAATGGGCGTTGATGCGATCGCCGCTATTTTATTTGGACGACTCTTTGATCGAATTGGACTATTGAGTTTAGCGATCGCGGCTTTTTTGGCTTCAGTATTTGCACCGTTGGTTTTTTTAGGAACGCCTCAAGTGGCTATTGTTGGTATAATCCTTTGGGGAATTGGTATGGGGGCGCAAGAATCGATTATGAAAGCTGGAATTACCCGAATTGTTTCTGCGGATCAGCGAGGTTCTGCGTTTGGAGTTTTTGCAACAGGTTATGGTTTAGCCTGGTTTTTAGGGAGTGTGTTGATGGGGATTTTGTACGATCGCTCTCTCCTGGTTTTGGTGATTTTTTCTGTGATCATTCAACTGCTAGCATTACCGCTTTTGTTAGGCGTTCATCGCCAGATGAATACACCCAACCCTCAATAAGTTCTCGGCTTGTCTATTTAGGCATCTCCGGTGTTAATGATGCTCAAAGATATCTTTAAAATGCAGTAAATCTAAAGTCACCAAAGTCGGTAAACAGTCAAAACAGTTTTGGGCTAAATCTAAGCGTTCTTCTCGCTCTAACATCGCCATCAGTTTTTGTTGTACACTCAATAAATAGCGTACATCGTTGGCTGCATAGTTCAATTGATCTTTGGAAAGATTGCCGACATTTCCCCAGTCTGAACTTTGAGAAGTTTTATCGAGTTCGACTTGTTCGAGTTCTTGGACTAAATCTTTTAGCCCATGTTTTCCGGTGTAGGTTCGGGCTAATTTACTGGCAATTTTGGTACAGAAAACGGGATTGACATCGATATCTAAATAATACAACAATGTGGCCATGTCAAACCGCGCAAAATGAAAAATTTTCAGCACGTTACTGGCTTCTAATAGGGTTTTTAAATGGGGGGCTTCGGTTTGATCTTTTTCGATCCTCACCGCCGTTACTTGACCCTTAGCATCACAAATCTGCACCAAACACAAGCGATCACGCCAGGGTAGTAAACCCATCGTTTCGGTATCGATAGCTAACCGATCAGCCGTTAAGTAACTGGCTAGAATTTCCTCAGAAAGATCGCGATCGCAAACCTGAAAATTATTCATAAGAAAAGAGAAATTTAACTCCGAATCTGATCACCGACTGCGAACAAAAATCTGAGTAAAATAATACTCTCCCTTCGCATTTCTGGCAATCCCGATCCCCGTTAAATTAAAGTTTCCTTCCATATTGCGACGATGACCATCACTGGCGATCCAGCCTTCGACGGCTTTTCGACCCGGATCAGCATATCCCGAATTATACGCTAAATTTTCAGCAATCATCCGATATGGAATTTTTTGACCCACCGCCTGAAATCGTTGTTTTGATCCATCATGGCTAAATTTGACTTCTCCACTCGCCATCGCCTCGCTATGCTTCACAGCTTCCTCGCTAATACGCGGATCAAGTTGTAGGGGAGGTAAGTTTTTTGAGGCGCGATATTCATTGACTTGTTGATGAACAGACTGTTTTAACTCATCGAGATTATCAACACGTTTGGCGATCGGAAAAGATGACATTTCAGGAATAGAGAATGAAGGATCGATAGGAGTTTGAAAACCCCGTTCCTTTAAAAATAACACAACTGCTATGAATCCGGGTATAAGAAAGGGTAGGATATGCGATCGCTGTTTGGGCATTTCTTGATGATTAAAATAGATTTTGTACGCTACTTATGGCGATGGGGGATGGTTGGTAAGTACACCGCAAGCATTTATTCTAATTTAACTCATTTTTTAGAAAACAGGAAGAGGTGTAGGGTTTATCAAACGATCTTCTCGTGATGACTGAGGAAAATTACGGCAATTTATTGTCCGGTGTGATGTTTTTGAGGTTTATTTTATTTGTTTTATTAAATTTCCGTAAATCTACGGATGCTTGATGAGAATCAAACGAGTATATTTGAGTTATAAGTTCATTGATAAGATTTTATAAATTTTCACTCTAGGAGTTCAATTCATGCTTGGATGGATTTTTGGTGGCTTCGTTAAAAAGATAGAACGTTCCGCGAAAAAAGTAGAACGAGATTTTGTTGATCGTTCGGCCAAAAAGTTGAATAAACTGGCGAATGACCTTGATTACATGGTCGCAAAGCGAACGGACAAAGTAATGAACCGGATGGAAAGTCTAGAAAATAAGACGGTTCAAGATATTAACAAAATAATAGATCAAGCTACGGAAAAAGTTGATTACATGGTCGCCAAACGAACAGATAAAGTAATGAACCGGATGGAAAGGCTAGAAAATAATACGGTTCAAGATATTAACAAAATAATAGATCAAACCGATGAAAAAGTCAAGGAAAACCTGCGGGAAATTGATCGCATTCGCAGGGAAACTATCGAAGAAGTCAACCAGACCATTCAAGTCGAATTTGAAGTCTGTCGGGGAATGAATTCCCCGTCTAATAAACAAAGTCCTTTGAAAAAGACTAACAATTAAACTTGAGTCTGTTTTAACCGACTTTCACTATCAGACAGGGAATTAATTCCCTGGTAAAATGATATTTTTTTAGCAAAGGTTGAATTAAATCTTCCTAAATACACCTTCAGATAGAAGATGATTGAGGAAATAATTGTTAAATTAAGCGCGAATCTTTGTGTCTTTGTGGTGAGTTTCCCAAATAAAATTTATGGGTGAACTCCCGAGTTTTTAATTAAAATTCCTCTTTTTTCAAGACTTTCCGAAAACAAATAATCCGCTCTACTTCCAAGTATCCTAACGCTAAATGGGCTTGTAAACTTATCGAGTTATCTAACTCACAATCACTCGCCATTTCTTCAATTCCCTTCTGTTTTGCCCAATTTTCTGCTGCTAAGACTAACGCTTTCCCCCATCCTTGACGGCGTAAATCTGAGTCAACATACCATCCCTCAATATATCCAACCCGGGAAGATTTACACCCTTCAGCATAGCTACGAATATTCACTTCTAGAAATCCGCCTAATTTCCCGTTCGGTCTTTCGATCACAAACGTTTCTAAATGGGGGTCATTTGTGCTATAATATTGATCGATTTCTTGGGAATGTTCCTCTAAACTTTCAGGGGGAGAATACCATAACTGATTCCGCATTCTCAACCATTCAAAAGCATCGCTTTTTCGCACCTGACGAATTTTCATAGTCGTTAATATTCATAAGGATTTCTCGGTTCAGGAATAGGGGTTAATTTTGTGGCTTTTATCGTTAATCTTCGTTCCCCGTCAATAGTTTGCGTTATCATTTGACCAACCACCTCTAACCAACTATCTTGAGGATAATCTTGGCGGTTCGTATTAGCTGGAAGTAACACAGGTAAACCGACAGGATAAGCATCAGCCGCACAACAAGTAATCACAAACCGAGACAGCCATAAATATTCTGGAGGAAGGGAAGGCGGATAAATAATAAAACCCGTTACTTTAGCGTTTTGGCCGGTGTAGGAGTCTGGTTCTGGGTTAACATTCAACATCCTTACCCATTCTATCAACGATCGCTCCTCGGGTTTGGCTGCCGTCCGAAATTCTTGAGGTTGAGTGCGAGTCACAGGTAAAGATTCCGTTAGCCCCCGTTGTAAAGCCGTATGACTGCCGAAAGTTTTTGGGGTGATCCATAAACCCAAAATAGCCGCAGCGAGGAAAATCAGGCTACTCCAGCCGGGAGGAAACAGGCTAATATGTTGAAGAGTTTGGGATTTTTTGGGGATTTCCGACTCAAGACTATCGGTTTCTAGGACTTGGTAAAATTTCACAGTGCCAATTCCCAGTAAACCAATTCCGCCGATAATCGTCAATATGAAATAATTGGGATGAATGAGAATATTGAGTTTACCTGTTATCCAATATTTCAATAATAAAATTCCCCAAGCCAAAATCGCGATCGGATCAAGCCAGGGTTGAACCTTTTGCCATAGGGGAGTTAGGCGACGACGGACAGCAGTGAAGCGACGATCAATCATAGGTAAACGACTACCAACTGAAGTTTAAATTTACAATCAAAGTCAATAAAAAAGTCAGTTGAGCCGCTAATACAATTAAGTAAACCACAGCTCGTCCCTTAAATACAGATAACATCAAGCCAACGGTTTTAATGTCAATCATCGGCCCGAATACCAAAAATGCTAACAGTGATCCACTGGTAAAAGTTGAAGCGAAAGAAAGGGCAAAAAACGCATCAACGGTTGAACAAATCGAAACCACTCCCCCCAACAGTAACATCGCGACAATCGAGGAAACCGGCCCATGTCCTAAACTGAGAATAATTTCACGGGGCATCGCCACCTGAATAATAGCAGCGATCGCACTGCCAATCACCAAAATACCGCCTAACTCCCGCAATTCTTGTACCATATTTTCGACCATCAAGCCCAAACGTTCTTTTGAGGGGCGAAAAAACAGAGATCGCAAGTGAATTTTCGGGCGTTTATCGAGTTTTGAAGTCTTTTTGTCTGTTGTCCCCATGCCTTGTCCGGCTTGCCAAAACGGGATAGACTCTAATCTGACAGGTTGTTCAGCCGAACCTAACAAATAAGTCCCCGGTTGCAGCAAGGGTGAACTTTCACTCGCCTCAGTCGTTTTTTTGTTGGGGGGCGGGGACGGTAACAGACGGGCGAGAGTCGGTTGGAGGATGGGGCGTAGGTCTTTCTGGAAACTAAACACCCAACCGAGTAAGGTGGCAATCATCAACGATAATAGAACACGCAGAAAAACAATTTCCGGTTGGTCACGAAAAGCGATCCAAGTAGACCAGATAACAATAGGATTGATCGTGGGGGCGGCAAATAAAAATCCAATGGCGGCGGAAGCGGGTATTCCCTGAATGAGAAACCGACGGGCTACCGGAACGTTACCGCATTCACACACCGGAAACAAAAATCCCACCAAACTGCCGAATAATGCGGCTAATAGTGGATGAGTAGGAACCAATGACAGAAGTTTGCGTTCATCGACTAACTGATTGAGAACACTTGAGAATAAGACTCCTAATAGCAGAAACGGCAATGCCTCAACGAGTAAGCTGAGGAAAAGCGTAAACCCGCTATTAAGCTGATTAATAAAGGTTGATTCCATGCCTCATCAAGTTTGAACAGGGCGCATCCGGTTGGGAGTTGGCTTCAATGGTGTTAAAAACCTCTGTGCCTAACCCACTAGGATGTTGACGATCTTTGCAAAAATAGGCATTCCAAGGATAGAGGGCGGGTCAGATTAAGATGAAAATGCGATCACAATTTTCGCTCGAAACTTTTATTCTATCCGATGATACCATTTAGACGGCAATTGAGTTTTCAAACAACTCAAGCACTCAACCGGATGATTGCCCCTCAATAGCCCATAAAATTTAGCGTACTGTAACGGGTTCACCGACAATAACGCGATGATCGCCGGATAACCCAAACGCCCGATGAACTGCTTGTAAGGCTTGTATACTCTGTTCTTCATCCACGACGCAACTAATTTTAATTTCTGAGGTGGCAATCATGGAAATATTAATGTTTTCTTTTGCCAAAGCCTCAAACATTCGCGCCGCAACTCCGGGATGATCCACCATTCCCGCCCCGACTGCGCTTACTTTGGCGATCGCTTTATTGACGACAATTTCCCCACAGCCTAACTCGCTAGTTGCTTCTTCTAACACCCTTTGGGCGTCATCCGCATCGGCTTGTGAGAGTGTAAAAGCAATATCACGAGTTAACACACCATTGACTTGATGACAGCGTTGGGACTGAATAATCATATCGACGCTAATATTATGTTCAGCCAACAGGGCGAACACTTTCGCGGCCATTCCCGGACGATCGGGGATGTGACGAATGGCTAAACGGGCTTGATGGCGATCGAGGGCAACTCCCCGCACAGGCGGTAAAGGAGTCGTAGAGGTTGGAGTGGATAACGGCATTTCTGGGGTGCCTAAATTCACTTCAAACTGTTGACACAAGGCTTCAACGGCGCGATCGCAGTCAACGGCGGCGATCACACAACTCACCTTGACTTCCGAAGTGGAAATCATCTGAATATTAATTCCTGCTTCGGCTAAGGTGGTAAACATCCCCGATGCCACATTCGGACGGCCAATCATTCCCGCCCCGACAATACTGACTTTGGCAATAGGGGTTTGATCGCCTTTGACTTCGGGTTGTCCTAAATTCGCATCTTCGTTGTAGCCCAACGTTGGTAATAAAGCCTCTGCAACGGCGATCGCTTGATTGTAGGAATCCTTGCCAACGGTAAAGGTGATATCGTTAATATTGGCTTCGTGAATCGACTGAATAATCAAATCCACATTTAACTGTTGTAGGGCAATTCCCCCAAACAGTTTCGCCGCAATACCCGGACGATCCGGCACCCGCAACAGAGAAACCGCCGCTTGGTTGGTGTCAAATTCTACCGCATCAACCGGATGCGTTAATTCTAAGCCTTCTAGGGGTCGAGGTTGACGAGTCGCAGAGGTAACGCGAGTTCCCGGTTCATCACTCCAACTCGATCGCACCACCAACGGCATCCCATAGTTTCGGGCTATTTCCACCGCCCGAGGATGCAACACTTTCGCCCCCAAACTGGCTAATTCCAACATCTCGTCACAGGTAATTTCCGTCATTAACTGGGCTTCAGGAACCAAACGCGGATCAGTGGTTAAAATGCCGGGAACATCGGTATAAATTTCACATTGATCGGCTTGTAGGGCTGCCGCCAACGCCACCGCCGAAGTATCTGAACCGCCCCGCCCTAGCGTTGTGATTTCTAAATCTTCCCTGCCTGTAATCCCCTGGAAGCCTGCAACAACGACAACTTTACCTTTTTTGAGGTGACGTTCAATTCTATCGGTTTGAATGTGCAGAATTCGGGCGCGAGTATGTTCAGCTTCGGTCACAATTCCCACTTGGGCGCCGGTCATAGAAATGGCGGGTTGTCCGAGTTCTTGGATCGCCATACTCATCAGGGCGATGCTGACTTGTTCTCCGGTTGAGAGTAACATATCCATTTCTCGGCGGTTGGGTGTTGTAGAAATTTCCGTCGCCAGCTTGACGAGTTGATCCGTTGTTTTTCCCATCGCTGAAACAACGACAACCACCGAATGTTCGCGGGCTGTTTTCACGACTCGTTGAGCAACCGCTTGGATGCGTTCAACAGATCCGACAGAGGTACCACCGTATTTTTGGACTATCAGCATAGCAACTTGAGAATATTGGGAATGGAATGCGATCGCAAGTGAGTCTGGGACATTGGACATCTGTAGATGCCCTTAAGTTCCGAGCCGAATCCCTTCAAAAACGGATTTGACTCTATGGATGCCTCTCCATATTTTAGAGGACAGGATATCATACAGAACGTTGCATGACACCAATCCTGAAGCGACAAGAAGCTCAAAGTAGAAGTTTCAAGTTTAATAGAAGTGAGCGACTGCCATCAGGATAGACTGAAAAACCCGGTTTGGCCTTGATGTACGGGGAGCAACATACAAAATTCTACAAAATATAACAAATTGCATAACCTCTGATAAGCCAGACATATGTACTGACAAGTTAGTTAAAGTCAAACTTAGCAAATTCTACCCATTGAGGTAGGATTCTTCTGCAAAAGTTACAATTTTGGCCGATAAGTTAGTTATTTTAATCTAGAAATTGTGATTGCAGTTCGCCCAGTTAAAAAAGGAGTGTATTCGATGAAAAAGAACAGTAAATTTCTCAGCAGTTTTCAACGCAAGTACCTAGAAAAAAGTCTTGAAAAAGATCTTCCCAAGCAGTATTCCCAGCGAATTCAAATTATGCTGCTTGCTGATGAGGGTAAAACTCAAACTCAGATTTGTCAAGCTTTAGGATGTTCTCAAAGTACCGCACGCCATTGGATCGCTACAGCCAAGTCGGGTCAGGCTCATCAGTGGGATCATTCTACTTTGGGTAGACCTCAAGTGATGGATGAGCAATGCTTGCAGCGTTTAAAAGAATTAGTGACTCAAAGTCCCAGAGAGGTTAAGGTTCCCAACTGTGATTTTACTTATTCGGCTCGACATTGGACCGGAAAAAAACTCAGCGAACATATGAGCGCAGAATTCGGAATTAAAATTAGCGATCGTCACATTAACCGACTTTTGAAAAACATGGGTTTATCGACTCGTCCTCAACCCAGTTATGGGGAAACTAATCAGACTCAATCTCCTGAAAATAGCATTGTGATTGATGATATTAAAGGTGAGGCGTTAGCAGTTTCAGATGAGACGTTCCTCGCTCATTTCTTTAAAAAACAAGATTTTATGGAACTCAGCTTCTCTCATTGGAGTTACTAACCTCTGAAACCCCTCGACAAGAATGATTCTATGAATGTAAATTATTTCAATATTTAACTGAATTGCATAAAAATTTTTAAGCGTTTGCGTCATTAAAGCTAAGAAATATGTCAAAATCGATTGCGATTACGGGTGAGGATATTCTCAATCATCTTAAACTTTCGCTACAAATCCCTGAAGTTATTCAAGGGATTATGAGTCGTAAAATCATTATTAACGCAGCATTAGAAGCAGGGATAAAGGTAGAGACTCAGGAACTTCAGAAAGCAGCAAATACGATTCGTTTGCTTCAGGGTCTTCATACGGCTGAAGAAACATTTACTTGGTTAGAAAAACATTGCTTATCTGTAGATAAATTTGAAGAAACGGCTTATCTCAGTCTGATTTCCCAAAAGTTAATTTCTCATTTGTTTTCTGAAAAGGTTGAGCCTTATTTTAATCAAAATAAATGGGATTATGTGGGTGTAGTGATGTATGAGATCATGCTGGATGATCCAGATTTAGCGATGAAATTGTTCTCCGCAATTGAGAAGAAAAAAATCAGTTTCTATGAAGTCGCTCATCAATACATTCAGGATCAAGAGTTACGTCGTCGAGGGGGATATCGAGGTGTGCTGTATCGCCAGGATTTGAAACCAGAGATTGCTGCTGCTGTTTTTGCTGCTCGACCTCCCCAAATGATTAAACCCATTATCACTTCTGAGGGAATTTATTTAATTTTTGTAGAAGAAATTCTTCAAGCAGAGTTAGATTGTCAGTTGCGTTCTAAAATTTTATTGCGGTTGTTTGAGGAGTGGGTGAAGCAGCAAGTCAAGTCTGTTGAAGTTGTGAATAATTTCTGAATTGAATAGAGTCATGGAACCTGTTGAGAAGTTTGGGAAATTTATAGATATAGCGGTGTGCGCTCGTATGAGGTATCAACCAGAAACCCGGTTTCTATGAGAAACCGGGTTTCTACCCAATCGTTGAGAAGTTAGGGAAATTTATAGATAACCTCAGCAGGAGTTAAAAAAATCAGGGTTTAATTGATTTAATAGGAAATCCCCGTCATAGATTGCGGGGATAATCTTGAATAGAGTTAATCGATGAACTTCTATTAATTGAATGTTTGGATTTTCGCACCGACCAGTAAACAGGATTGCAACTTAGTCAAAATTGAAGTTTGATCATCCTTTCTTTTTCCTAAGCTTTCCACTGAAGAAAAAGGTTTAGGTAAACGATATTGATAATATCCCATTGTCCTTAATTCGGTGGCTAGACGATCAAAACATTGGCGAGCTTTTTGGTCTTGACCCACAACTTCTCGATCATAAACCAAAGAGGTCATCACATACATTTCCCTGGAATTAACGCCATCCAAAACAATCATTGGTTCAAAACCATAATCTGTAAAAAATTGTTCAATTACAGGAACAAGATTGAGCGCATCAGTACCCGAAGACGGTGCTGTTATCGCCATCCACAGAAAACCACATTGATCTTGATCTAGATCCATAACCTGTGGAATTGGGCTTTTCTTCCGCCAATAACTCATCGGAACACTTCCTTGAACTGGAATTCCAGCAAAGGTTAATAGACGACCTTTTAACACGCGATGAGTCACTTCAGGAACTTCTAATGTATGCTGAAATCGCAGGTTTTGAATTTGTGCTTTATCGACGGTGAATGATTGCAAACGACTGACTTTCTGACTCAGAACTTCGTGAATATCTGCTTTGACAGCTTCAGCGTGTCTTAACGTGGGAGAATAAACCGCAAAAACTCCGTTATAAATTCCTGACCAAACAGGGATTTCTTGTTCCCGCAACAGTTTCAGCATCAGATCGCGATCAAGGGTTTGTTTTTCATCCGCTTTTTGCCAAGGAAACTGACTGACTTCTGCTAGAATACGATAGCCATGTAACAATATCCAGTTACTTTCAATTAATCCACTTTGCTTCAAGTTTTGCAATTGATCAATGAGTTCATCTAACTGTTCTTCCTCATCGATAGAAAAATAGAACATTTGTAAATATTCCGGCAAGAGTCGTAATTCTATCGTCATTTCGGTGACAATTCCTAAATTTGATTGCCGAAATAAACCTTTCAAATCCGGCCCTACACCACAATGAGAAAGTCCAGCCGTTGAAGCATTAGATAAACCGTCAAATCCTGTTTTTAGGAATTCACCAGAGGGTAAAATTGCCTCAAGGGAAATAACATGATTCCAGCGAATTGAATTTAAACCATTGGCATAACCTGCGTCTAAAGCATTTCCAATTACACTAGAGTGAGGAGAACTCCCTGTCAGTGAGAACAGTAAGTGAGGATAGTTTGACCGCAAATATTCAAATAATTGTTGCTGACTGACTCCAGGGCCAACAGTAACGGTGGCATTTTTTCCATCGACTTTAATCTGATTAAGCCGACTTAAATCCATCACCACACTCCAGTTTTCATCAGGAACTTTAGAACCGTATCCCCAGTTATATCCTCGACTAATGGGGTAAATAGGTACTTCAAATTTTTGAGCCGCTTTCAGGCATTCTTGGACTTCTTTTGCAGAACCAGGTTGAACGATGAAACAAACTCGTTGTGAGGTTTCAAATGTTGCTGTTTCTAAAGCTCCGATGACATTTTCTTTGGTAATAACATATTCAGAGCCAACGATTTCTTTACAAAAATCTAGATAGTTCCATCTTGATTTCAGACTGGGATTAAATTTTAATGTTGATACCATGACTATTCTCCTTAGTTACTCATTTACTCGGTTAATTCATTCAGTTCAAAAGGATTAAGAGAAGATTTTAGATGGGGATTTACTTCTCTCAATCTGTTCTAGGAATCCTTCTAAAACTTGATATTAGATTGGGATTTATTTTTCTTCTGAGCCGCTAGTAAAGTCATTGCCAAAATTCCCAATCCAACCAACGAACTCGGTTCTGGTACGGTTTTGTAGTTGACATCATCACCTCCGATAATGCGAGTATCAACGACTCCTGTTTCAGCGTTAGGACCCCATAACGACCAAGCACCAGGTTCTCCGGGTTTAATTAACTCATCTCCTCCATCAATGAGAAGTACATACTCACTACTTTCTTGAGATTCACCTCGGTATTCAACCCCTAAAAATTCTCCGTCAAAGAAAACAGCATTTGCTTGTTCAATAGCTGTAAAAGAAAATGATTGAGAGTCATTTAAAGTCAGATTTGCTTCAAACTCACTCAGGGCTACTTTTTCCCATTCTGTCAACGGATTGGGTTCCGCCTCAAAGCTCACCGAACCCGTTCCAAGAATATTTTCAAAATCATCAATTAGAGGGAAATCGAAGTTGAAACGAGCAGCATGAGCCGGAGCTTCTGAAACAATAGTTAATAGAGTTAAAGCAGCAATTGTACCTGTTAATTGTTTGAAGATGTTGTTAGTAATCATAGTGATAGAGTGAATGTCTCGGTTGTCTTTACACTCAAATCATGGCATAGCTTTTTGAGTTAATGCAAGGGGTTGAACAACTTTAAAACTCAGCTAACTAACACAATTATGTCTCGATTTTTAGGGTGATCATCCTTCTCATAAAGTCAAATCAAGATTAATTCTAAATTTTTGAAGATATAACTAACATCTTTATGTCTTTTTAGATCTTTCCTGAGCTATTTTCTCCAAAAGTGCATAACCTGTCAGTATCCAGACATAGGTAAACTTGAGCAAGAATAAAGACTTTTTATCAGCAATCAAACAGTAAATCCATACAACAGGCTAGATGTAGAAGCTTGGAACGTTGAGCGCAAGCGAGATAGCCTTCTCGTTACTTTCTAGCTCTGTTCCTCATTTTTGTCAAGCCTTTGGCTCGTCTTTATCTTGCTGCTCTGAAGTTTAAGATTGATGCAATTTTTCAACAGGAAAGCTAAAAATATGATGACAACTGCTTCTCATTCTCCTATGGAAATTCAATCTCATTCTAACCGTTTCACTCGGTTTTGGAATCCTTTTAAAATAGTAATTTCTGACTATGCGATCGCTTTTCAACGTGATCCGGCAGCTCGCAATTGGTTAGAAGTCCTACTCTGTTATCCTGGCCCACAAGCCTTATTATTTTATCGCATTGCCCACTTTTTATATCAATTAAACCTCCCCGTTATTCCTCGACTTCTGTCTCATTTTGCTCGATTTTTAACCGGAATTGAGATTCATCCGGGTGCAACAATTGGTCATCATGTTTTTATCGATCATGGTATGGGAGTTGTCATTGGAGAAACCGCAATTGTCGGCGATTACTGTTTGATTTATCAAGGGGTAACACTGGGAGGAACGGGAAAAGAAACGGGTAAACGTCATCCCACTTTAGGCTGCGGTGTGATTGCAGGTGCTGGAAGTAAAATACTCGGTAATATCACCATCGGCGATCAAGTTCGTGTCGGTGCAGGTGCCGTTGTTTTAAAAGATGTTCCCCCCCATTCTACGGTTGTGGGTATACCTGGTCGCATTATTTCTCATTCTGTTTCTTCCTTAACAGCTAAAGTCGTCAATCTTGTTTAATCGGATCAAAAAAAGTTGAAATTAAAGTTGAAATCAAAATGGATACAATGCTTCAGTCTACGAATATTTCCAATTCAGGATCACTTCAAAAAGAGCAAAAGCCAATTGTAGAAGAAATGTTCTATTATTTTGCTTATGGATCATGTATGTGTCCGGTTGATTTGCAGCGAACAATGAAAGAACCCACTCATCATTATGTAGTTGGGCCTGCTCTAATCAAAGGATATCGATTAGGATTTTATTTGCAATATCGTCGCCGAAATTGTGGCGCATTAGATATTGTCAAAGATCCCAAGAGTCACGTTGAAGGGGTCTTGTATCACCTTCCGCAACGAATGATCAATCTTTTAGATCAGCGAGAAGAAGTGTGTTTCAATCATCATCAAGCTATTCATGTGGGGAGTTATCGACCGGAAAGAGTTGAGGTTTTTTGCAAAGGTCAACGTTATTCTGATGTTAGAACGTATACGGTCGTCAATAAATTACCCGAAGAACTTGCACCCAATGACTGGTATTTCAACGTTGTGATGCGAGGTGCTATCACCTGTGGTCTGACTGAAGAATATTGCTGGAAATTATTTCAACATATGTACAGTTTGCAGAAAGAACAACTTCAATATCATCTCGGTTCAATCCAAGCTTCAATCTCGCTCAAATCACTATCCAGTGATTAGGGATTTAAGACAAACTCATCAAATTTTATCACATCTGAGTCGGGTTGTCGTGTATCAAAATAGTAACTACTGACGGTTCCGGTGGCGGTGTCAAAAATACTAAAAGCGGTGATGTCATCACTGGCAATATAGGGTAAAGGTTCACCTTTTTCTGATAAAATAGGTTGTAGAGTTGGCATTACAGCTTCTAAGTTATTCGGATCGCCCACTGCACTATAATTTTGAGTTTGAAAACCGGGAGGAATAAACCGTCGTTTGTCTCCTAAATAAGCCCCATAAGTATTTCCGACATTGGATGATTCTAAAAAATGTATCCCGCTTTTACTGACAAAACGGTTCCACAGATGGGAATGTCCGTAATACACTAATTGTACTCCCGCTTGTTCTAATAAAGGGATAACATCTCGAATAATATAATCTTCAGACTTGGGATATTCATAACGAATCATTTGAATATTTCCTTGTTCATCTCGGTCAATGATTTGTACAGGATCAGTGTAGGGAGGAACAATATTATCTCCTAAAGAATGAGGCGGATGATGAAACATAACCACTTTATATTTGGCTTGTTTAAATTCAGGACTGTTTAATTCTTGCTGTAACCAATTATATTGTTCACTTCCTTTTTTGATCGGTTCAAAAATATGTTGTCCGTAGCCCCAATTTTCCGGTTGGTTAAAATCACGATCTCGTTCTCGATATTTACCCCGAATATTTTGACTTAAACCGGGATTTCGCCAAATATTGGTCACATACAAAACAACTAAACGAACATCTCCAAAAGTAACAGCATAATAGTTTTTATCTCCATTGGGTAAAGTGAAAATTTCATTGTAGGTATCGCTGTTAAAGCTATTATTTTTTAACCATTCTGTTTTGACTTCGGGATTATTATTGGGATTAATAGTTTGGATATTTTTCTGATAAACTGTTTCAGCCGCTTGGCGAGGATAGGGATTACCAAACTGTTCATTCAAATCAATCTCGGTTGAGAATTTACCCATAATTTCATGGTTGCCAATAGCGGTAAATAAAGGCATATTTTGAATAAGTTTACCGCCCTTATAGGTAGTGTTGACGCCATTTTTTTCGAGTTGATAATTTCCTCGACCTTGTAACAGTGGAAAAAATGCACCGCCTCGGTTATCATCAAACCATTCCGAAGCCCGATCAGGAATATTGATTAAATCTCCGGCTAAGAAAATTCCATCAATATTATCTATTGTTTCAACCACTTTTTGTAAGTTTGCAGCCGTCATCGGTTTTAACTGATGATCGGAAGTTAATAAGATTTTTAAAGGGGTTCCAGGTAGGGGTTTAGCCGCTAAAGAAAACACCTCACTCTTGACTGTTCCGCCTTGATTCGTTAGACTCGTAACTTGATAGGGAACTCGCACTCCTGGCGTTAAATTGGGAACTTCTGCTTCGTGTCGCCAAATGTCGCGCATTGTTGGTTTTTGATAAACGGTTCCCTCTGCGGTTTGTTCTCCGACTCGGGACTTTTGATCTTCTTGAGTGCGACTCAGTTTAGTGGTTTTAGCCGCTACGTTTTGTTCTAAATTTTCACCGTAACTAACGAAGTGACGAGAACCGGCAAACTCAGTAAACCACACAACTCTAACTGAGTTTTCTGTGGGAATCTGTAAAAATGGATCGGTTAAAAGTTTGGGTTGAGGAAATTGTAAAATCATTGCTAAAATGAGTAGAAATAGTGTAATAATTAGAACAGCTATAATCCAAAGATTACGCGGTGAGTCGGGAGTGATGGGAGTTGGATTTGAGGATGATGACATGGTGTAACTCTGCTTGTCACTTTTTAATTATAGAGTAGTACGGTGATTCAACACAAAGACACAAAGATTTGCTGTTAAGTTTTCTCTGTACATTGGTGGTTTTTCTTGTTTTAAAAATAGCTCTAAAAAATTAAAGAATTTTCAGCTTGCTTTGAATTTGAGTTGAATGTTTTATGATAAAATAAAGACAACAAGACATAAAAAACTTCCCTCACCTGTTTTTGATAGGTTAAGGGAAGTTAATGATTACTAATCGGTTAGACGAGAGGAACTGTCAAGTAAGCGGCGAGAACGAAAAATGAAAACAGGCATAAAGGAAAGAACATGACAATACCTCCTGAAGTTATAGGGTTATGATTAGAATTTATTCTTCTAATTATAAATATTACCTAAACTGGGATTTTCGTCAAGGTGGAAAGACCGTAATTTTTCTGGGGGAAAACCTCTCGAGTTGGACATCTAACCCGAGTACCCAAACTTCCGAAAAGGGGTTGAAGTGACAGGATCACGCTATCTTCTCAAGTTATCTATTTTTCTTCGTCAAAAAGTTCTCAATTTGTATAAGAATATAGAGGTAAAACACCTGATGCGAGTTCCCGCTAAATAATTATGGCCAGTTCAGACGAGCAGAAGCAGAAAATTCAAGAACACCTAGCCCGTAGTCTAGGACAGTTCACCCAAGCTTCATCCACCTCGTACAACCCCTTGAGTTCATCGGATGAACGCAAGCGTCGGGTGATGGAGCATCTTCGCCTCACTAAAGGCTAAACTCTAAACTGGGTGCAGTTTTCTGATCCCTGGTGTTGAGTGGTGAGGTGAAAAAATATCCCGATTCAACATTAGCGTTAATCAGGACTGTACCCCATTGATTGTATCTTAAAATTAACAGATATTAGTCTATGTCTTTTCACAGTCAAAACCTAAAAGCCTTTCTGCAACTTTTGAAAGAAAAACCTCAACTCTTCCCCGAGTCAAAACGTCAAGAACTACTTGAGTTAATAGAACCGTTAGAAGATGATATCGAAACCTTATCAGTTGCGATCGCCAAGTGGTATGAAAATTATGATGAAATTGTTGATGCTCAGTTAGAAATTCTGAATAATTTTATTTTACTCAATCCGAATTCGGAACAAACATCAACCTCAGCCGCCGCAATTGCTCGTTTTCCGGGAACTAAAGCAGCTTCTGCTTCTCAAGCCAAACCCCAGTTAAATAAAGAGACTTTATTATTATATTTATAACCTGTCAGAGATCCAGAGATCCAGAGATTAAAATCTCTGTCTAATACATAAAGTCCTCTTAAGAGGACTTAGGTGGGTTTTTAGACGGGGAATTTATTCCCCGCTTTTAAGCTTTCAAACTCCTCGTAGGAGACAGTAGGGAGAGGTCGTTGGGGGGTTAGTTAAAAAATAAACTCAACATTGAGTTTCCAGTTTTTTTCTTGTCGAATAATCTCAATTTTACGGATAAATTCTCGAAAATAAAAGCGCCGTTCAGTTTCCGATAAATCTAGCCAAAACTGCTGTATAGAAACGGCTTGGGCGGTTTCTTTTAAACTCACTGGGGGAAATTGAGCGAGTTTTCCTTGGAGTTGGGCGATTTCTGTTTTCACTTTGTAGGTTCGCAGTTGGGCGGTTTCTTCATCTAATATTCCCGTTGCGGTTAACTGGGGTAATTGAGAGAGAATTTCTTGTTTTATTGTTAGGGCTTGTTGAAGTTCTATTTTAATTCTATCTAAATTGGGTAGTTCTAACTCAGAAACCGCTCGGGGTAAATCCTCACAAATTTGTTGAATTGTTGCCTCTAAAATGTTATTATAGGATAAGGCTTTACACTTGGGTTGATCAGGGCAAGCGGTGGGGCGAAGATACAAATATTCGCGGCTTTTCCGATAGGTTGTGACTCGGCTAACCGTCATCAAACAGCTACATTCCCCACAAAACACTAAACCCGCTAAGGAACGAGGCGCACTTGCAGTTTTCGGAGACATTTGTTGGTTGCGGCGCAATAATCTATCAATTTGGGCGGCTTCTTCCCGAGATAAAATTGCCACATGAGTATTGAGAAGAACTTCCCCATTTTTATATTCTAAATCTCCTCGATAAACGGGATTTGTTAACCATCTTCTCCCCGTTGTGACTGAGATTTTCTTGCTATATCGCTTTTCTAAATATCGCACCGCACCCCGCAACGAACCGTAAATTAAAAACCGTTCAAAAAATTCTTTAACGACTGGGGCGGTGGTTCGATCTACAGTATAGCGCTCTTTTCCCCGACGATAACCGTAGGGGGCTTTTCCGGGGGGTGGTGTGGCATTGATGCGGTTGCGGGCGTGTCCCTGACGGATGCGGCGACTGCGTTGACTGGTTTGAATTTCGGCAATCAGTTTAATTAAATCAACTTGAGTCGCATCAGAAATTGCACGATTCAGATTAGATTCTATGGCAATAATTTTAACATTTAATGCTTCTAATTGCAAGAGGCGATCGCTAACTTGTTTTAGAGAGTCTCCTAATTCTTCAAAGCGTCGAATTAACAGATATTCTGTCGGTTCAGCTTCACAGTCTGCTAATAGTTTATCCAGTTGTTGACGTTCTCCCAAATCTTGATAAACCTGATCGATTTCCCAACCCCAAATCATCCGGTTCGGAGGTGTTTCTAGCAACGGATCGCTGTAGGAATAAGCAATAATTTTCATGGAATGATTTAAGCTTGACTGAGTTCGATAATATTACCATCAGGATCTTGCACAAATAACGCCGCCCTACCCGATGAACTCATTTGAAACGTGCAGTTATTTTCGGTGAGTTTTTGTTGGAATTCTTCTAAGTTATCTACAGAAAAGGCGAGATGTCTGTTTCGTCCCCATTTTTCGTTATTAACCACATCAGGAACTACCGCAGGGGCTTGAATTAAATGAATTTGAAAGTCTCCGACTTGATACCAAGTTCCGGGAAAATTAAGGGAACGTTCAACTTGAGGAAGTTCGAGAATATTTCCATAGAAATAATTGGCTTTTTCTAAATCAGCAACTAAAATCGCCGCATGGAGAGATTGAATAATTTTCATAATCTACACCTAAGTATTTTCAACACAGCAGTAACAAACAATCACTTAATTTCCGTGATATTACGGATTTTAATCTAAAATGACCTGGCATACAATATTAGATAGAAGGAGAATCTAAGCTGATGCAAATGTGAACAGCCTCAGTTAGTACCGTGAAAATCATGCCCAATTCTGTAGATTCAAAAATCAAAACTCGTCTGTTGCTGATGCTGTGGGACTTAGGCGGCGCAACTGACCAAATCAAAAAAAGTGATTTAATCAATTCGGTTAAACAAGGTAAAGAGAAAGTCGCCACCTATCAACCTGTACTAGACGAATTGGATGAAAAAGGTGCGATCGCGATCACAACGAAAAACCGATCTGTTAAAGTTTCTTTAACCGATATCGGTTTGCAGATTTTAGAGGACTGTCTGAAAAGTCCTGACTTTGAATATAACGCCAGACAACGGGTGAGAACGAAGGATTTTAACGCCGTTTTGCGGTGGCTGCGACAGAGCAATTATAACACAAAACAGGTCAATTCTCAACCCTCTATCTCAGAAAATAAGATTACATCTTATGATCAGTTTAAGTCCGTCGCCTTGGAGGTTTATGAGCGCCTCAACCGTGACTTTAATTATGACAATCTTGTGCCAATTTATCGCATTCGCCGGGAAATTGGGGAAAAAGTCACGCGATCGCAATTTAGTGATTGGATGTTGGAAATGCAAGCCAATGATATTTTTCAGCTTCAGGAAGGTAGTGTAGAAGATAGTGCGCCCGACAAAATTCAGGATTCTATTACTACGGAATTGGCGGGACTGCGATGCTATGCCAAGCTTCTGAAAAGTTAGCCTTTTTTTCCTTTATTTCATTCATTTTATCACCAAAATCCCATGAATACAAACTCATCTGCTATTAACGCTCTGATTCGAGAACACAATCCCTTTGAAGGCAATATGGTTGTCAGATCGTCTCAAATTTGGGGAAAGAGTTTTCCTGATGTTCCCTCTATTAATGCCCCTGCTTCTAATGCGGTACTTGAAGCCCTTTCTAAAATCAATCAGGGTAAACTGCAAATGGTTGGAGTTACAATTACTGGAGAAAAAGGTGTTGGAAAAAGTCAAGTCATTAGCCGAATTCGGCATCAACTGCAAAAGGATGAAAAAAGTTTATTCATCTACATGGGTAAATATGGTTCTTTAAATAAGATCAAGTTTGAATTTCTGAAAGCACTCGCGTCCAGCTTAAGAGTACATGGGAAAGATCCGGGGGTGATGCAGTGGCAAGAAATAGCAGCAAGTTTAATTAATAACGCCCGAAATTTAAAGTATACACCTCAGTGGTATATTGACAAGTTTCGCAAACCCTCAAGCAAACTTATTGAAGATCTGGTTAATCAGATCCTACAAACAAAACCAGAAATTAATAACCCCTATCTGATCAGAGCAATTTTATTAACACTGGCTCCTCAATCGTTGTCTATTTATGCAAATCATTGGCTTGCTGGCTCTGAATTAGCGGAAAAGCAAGCTAAGACTCTAGGTTTACCTAATCCGAAACAGGAAAACCGAGAAGCAGAAGCATTTGAAATGGCTTGTCAAATTCTTGAGGTGGTGAGTGACTACAAATTACCCGTCATTTGTTTTGATGAGTTGGATCGAACGGATATTGATGATAATGGTTTTACGACTGCTCAAGTTGTTGCCAGTTTATCCAAAGACTTTTACAACAATTTAAAGCGGGGAATTTTCTTACTATCCATGTATGAAAAGACCTGGATAGATCAAGTTAAAGTTCTACCCCAAGCGGAAGCAGTTATAGATCGAATTGCAAATTATCCCACTCCCAAACAAACTATCCAGTTGAGTTATTTAAACTCGGAGAGTGTAGTCACGGTTGTTAGTCACTGGTTGAAAGAGTTTTATGACTCTCATCAAGTTACACCGCCTTCCCCTCTATATCCTTTTGATGAAAATAAGCTTCGAGAATTTGGAACGCAAAAACCTTCTGTGAGACAGATTTTAAACTGGTGTTCTCATCATTGGACTGTTTCAGGCGATGAGCCATCTACAGTTTCTCATAAATCTCCTGTTGAACTGGCTTTTAATCGAGAATTACAAGAAATTGAAGGATCAATCAAAGATGCAATGGAAAATAATGATTGGATGGCTGCTGCTCTAATCACAACTTTCGAGAATTTAATTGGAAAAACTGTAAATGGGGTTGAAGTTGAAAAAGTTGATAATCTTTTGGGTCGTTGTCATGTGCAGTTTAAGATTTATGGTAAAGACAACGGAAAAGAGGTGAAAATTGGCGTCGCAGTGGTTCAACAGTCCAACGGTATCGGAGTACAAGCCCGATTAAATCAACTGATCGACTACGAACGATTTGATCTAACCCGAGGCTGTCTAGTTCGTTCTAAAAAAATTAGTCCAAATGCAAAATTAGCACAGCAGTATTTCCAGCAACTTTTGAATGAAAAGGGAGGCAAATTTGCGGTATTAAAACCCGAACATATTAAACCTATTTTAGCAATTTTTCAAGTCCATAAAAACTGTGAAAATTACGAACTTAATCCCGAAGATATTCGGAGTTATGTAAACGAAAAGGGACTGTTGATTAACAATCCACTCATTCAAGAAATTATCAGCAAACCCCTTCCTCGAAACAAAGCTTAATTTTGCCACCAATGACAAGATCTAGATGCCTTTTCCGAAAACCGGACTTGCATCTGATGCTTAATTAGAGTTAAATTAGTTTTGAACTAAAACAATCAACCTATGGTTTCATTATCAACAGCTTTGCGTCTACCCGCTCCCGATTTGGAAGCATTAAACCAAGGGCGAACTATCTTAATTATTGCTGGAATTTTTATTAATCCCGGTAGACAGTTCGCTCTTTATCCCGCAGATACATCATCCAATACCCTCCCAAACGAACAATATTATCGTCCGAATTTTTTACCAACAGTTCATCAGAGTTTAGCTGAATTGGGTTCGGAAACGGTAACGATAAAAAGTTGGGCAAAATGTGAACTTTGTCAAATCGTTAACGAAGCAGAACGGTTGGATTTGTTATCTCAGTTAACGGTTTGGACTGAGGAAGCTTTGCATCAAACTTTAGCCAAGCGAGGACATTTTTTTCTAACCTATTTGCGGGTTTATCAACTGAGTGAACCGTCAGAAATTGCGGTTAATTCTAGTCCCCGTTTTCTTCCTATTTCCCCCGCTTTAACGGTTAGTGAAAATAACCCAATTTTAAGTAATGACACCTTCGATCAACGATATCGTCAAATTCTCAACCGTCAGCCTCCATTACATCCCGAATTAGAAGAATTACAAACCGCAATTTCTCAGTTAGCAGTAACTCATTCTGCGGCGAAACAATTCGATGAGCAAATTCAACAATTTATAGGTTGGAAAATGGCAAAAACAACTAAACCTTTACCCGATTGGATTTCTACAATTAATGAAAAAGGAACAGCAGAAACAGGCGGAAAATATGAAAAAGGAACCGCCTTTGAAAATATCGTTCGTCAAAGTTTAGCGTATTTGGGTTTTGAGGTTGATACCAATGCAAAAGGGGGTGCAGGTGGGATGGATTTGTATTGTCATAAACCCTATCCAATGGTGGGGGAATGCAAAGCCGGAAAGGGTCTTGGAAATATGGCGGTTAAAGAATTAGTTGAACTCGGAGGTACTCATCTAGGACAAGAAACATTTATGAACTCAGTAAAGTTAGTTATTGGCCCTGGAAATCCAAGTCAAAATTTATTAAAAGCTTCCCAACAATGGAATGTTAGCATTATGAATCCGATGAGTTTACAAAAATTAGTCGAACTTCAAGCAAAATATCCCGGTTCAGTTAATCTGATTGAACTGAAAGAATATTTGACCGCCGGACAGATTGATGGTAAAATTGATGAATATATTGATAAAGTTAAACAAGACCTTCAACTGCGAAGCAAAATTATTGAAGCGGTTAAACATTGTCAAGAACAAACAAAGCATAACGCTGTAAAAGTAGATTTAATTTATGGTGCTTGTCTACAATTGAATATCTCTCAACAAAAATTATCAGAAATTTTGATAGAACTGTCATCACCGTTAACGGGTTATTTAGGTCGTGTTGACGGAACTGAGCAATTTTACTTTCTGCGGGAACTAGAAGTTAATTAAACCCCTGTAGGGGCGGGTTCCGCAATAACTTCTCGTACTCAGAAATAATTGTGATAAACCCGCCCCACCCCAACAATTATAGCGGTGTGTGTTCGGATGAGGTAGAAGCCAAAAACCCGGTTTCTTTAATCATACACATTATCTATTTGAGGAAGCCGTAGAAGAAACCGGGTTTTTTAGTCTCTACTGAATTCATACCGGGGAAGGGGCGAGTTTATTTAGATTAATTCTAGGTGACAAAATTCACGTCGAACCCGCCCCTACATTTATATAGATCGGTCTTATTTCTCAGTTAATTTCCTGCTTCTGTGGACGGGCTTTGCGGAAAATACCCAACATTTGAATACCTGTCACTAACATAGCAACTAAACTAACCCCAACTAATAAAACATAGATCGGTTTAAGCGCTGAACCCAGGTATGATCCCTGATGAATTTTCAGAAGAAAACCGATCTGATCAGAAGATAACCCAAACCAGGCTTTTCCGAGTCGATAACCAACGCCTGTAATTGCACTAATTGCAAGAGGAAGAAATGCAATAGGAGCGAGAATTTGGTGAAGTCTTCGTTCATTTAGCTTGACAGGTTTAGATTGTTTGCGTTGCTTGACCAGGACGAGACCACTTACAATCATTCCTAACAGTCCGAGTCCAACCAACAAAACATAAATAGGAACAATCGGTTTACCCAAAAAACGTCCTTCATGTAGGAACATCATTAAGTCACCAAATTCATCAGATAAACCAAACCAACTTCTACCAATTCGGTAAGCAACACCTGTTAAAGCAGAGATCAATAAAGGAATAAACAGAATCGGAGCAATTTTACGGTGAAGTTTTCGTAGATTCATAATCAAAAATATTCTATGTTTGTGTAAGATCTAGTAAACAGGGAAAAAGTAAAGAACTCGGAAAGAGACTGGGTATCTTTCAAGCTTGTGGTAGGTAAACCTGAAAACAACTACCGATTGAGGGTTTACTGGTAACAATGATTTTGCCGCCGTGACGTTGAGTGATAGTTTTGGCGATCGCTAGCCCTAACCCACAGCCGTCTTCGTATTGACTACGGGCCTGGTCAGCCCGCCAAAAGCGATCAAAAATATGCGGCAACTGATCGGGGGCAATGCCAATGCCAGTGTCTTCAATACTGACAAGGGCATGAGTTCCCATTCGTTGGAGTGAAACAATCACCGTCCCACCGGATGGTGTATATTGCAGAGCATTCGTTAAAAGATTAGTGAATAAGCGTTGTAGCTGGGATACATCTCCATAAACCTCAATATTAGAGATGAGTTGGGATTTTAGAGAAATCTGGGCTTGTTCGGCGCGATCGCAACAGATCAACTAAATCTTCCCACATCTCATCGAGGCTCAGAGCTTTATCTCCCCAAACAATTTAGCGATCGCCTGAGTAATTAGAGAATTGTCCTCCACGAGCAGAATTTTCATTTTCCTTATTGTTCAGGTTGTTCAAAATTCACTCGTTCGTAGATTTCCCCTAACGACATCTGTAACTCAACAGATTCTAATGTTAATACTGCATCTTCGCCTTCATAGTCTGTTAACACCCATTTATTATCGTAATTTTTAGCAAACTGTTTAATATAAAACCTATATTGATCAATTAAAATATATTCTTTAAAACAGGGAATTGAACGATAAAAATCAAACTTATCCCCTTGATCATAATCTTTGGTTGATTTTGATAATACCTCTACAATTAACAGGGGATTTGTGACAATATCTCGGCGATTGTCTTGATAAATCGGTTCTCCTTGTATTACCATGATATCAGGATAAGTGTAGGTTATATTCTGAGGAATCCATAACTTAACATCACCGATAAAGACCCGATAATCTTTTCCTCGCAGTGCAAACTTTAGGAATGCTAAAACATTACCTGCGATTTCATTATGATTTGTGCTTCCGCCAGCCATCGGTATAATTTCTCCATTTCGATATTCGTTTCTAAATTCTGCTTTTTCTTCTAATTCAAGATATTCTTCTGGGGTGTAAGTTTGTTTTTGAGTTTGTGTCACCATCAAACGAACCTCAGTGTTACTTTCTTTTATTATATACAGCTCGTGCCACAAATTGAACTTTTTGTCAAGCCGAAAAATGCGATCGCAATGTCGAGAAAACCTCACCCGATTTTGAGCAAAAATCACGTTATCTTAAACAGAAGAAGTCAACTCAATCAACCCATGAAAGGCAAACAAGTCTTACTAACTGGAGGAACAGGGGGTCTCGGCATGGGCGTTACTCCTCTTGTTATTCGCCAGGGGGCAAAAGTCACAATTCCTTATCGTAGCGAAGTAGAAGTCGAACGTTTAAAAGGCATTCTCACGCCGACTGAATTTGAAACGATTCGATTTGTTTCTGTTAATCTCACCGAAGAATCTGCCGTTAAACAACTGGTAGAAGATATGGGACGAGTCGATGTTTTAATTCATTTAGTCGGGGGATTTGCGATGGGAAAAGTTCACGAATATAGCTATGAAAACTGGAAAAAAGACTTTGATTTAAACCTACATACAACATTCTTGGTTTGCAAATATAGCCTCGCTAAAATGTTGCAAAATGGCTATGGGCGTATTGTCACTGTGGGTTCACGAGGCGCTGTACAACCGGGGGCGCAACTGGCATCCTATTGTGCATCAAAAGCGGGTGTTGTTGCTTTAACTCAGTCTATCGCCGAGGAAACCAAAGGCATGAATATCACCGCTAATACTGTCCTTCCCAGTGTTATTGATACGCCGACTAACCGAGAAGCAATGGGGGACGCCAACGCCAACCAATGGGTCAAACCCGAGTCCATTGGAGAAGTGATTTGTTTCCTGGCCTCCGTTGCCGCCCAAGATATTCGAGGCGCAACTGTTCCGGTTTATGGCAATATTTAAAATAGAGAAAAAATCGTCAAGATGCAAGATGTTGAAGAATGATATCGAGCAATTTCTATGATTGAAAACAGACCTTTGTCTATTCAATCCTCGATCATCAAAGCCTTTAAACAAATCTTGTTAAATTTATGCGATTTCTTCTCAGTCTAAAGATAGACGGATACGGTGCATCAAACCCATTAACCTTGTAGAAGTTGCCAAAACGTTGACAATTTCCAAACATAGCTAGGGTAGATTAAACCTAATTTTTTGAAAATTGCCAAAAGTTTAGCAATTGATACACCCAAAAAAATCGACCACACAACAGAAAAACTATGGCAGTCAAAGACGAAAAACCAAAATTTCCGAATAATATCCCCCTGGGAAGTATCTTGTTATGGTTAGCAGGTTTAGTCTTGCTAGTCAATACCTTTTTACCCAGTTTATTCGGACAAAATATTCCCCGTGTTCCCTATAGCCTATTCATTGAACAGGTCGAAGACGGAAAAGTAACTCAAGCTTACATTGACCAAACTCAAATTCGTTATCAACTCAAACCCCAAGGCGAGGAAGAAAAACCACAAGTTCTGTCTACAACGCCGATTTTTGACCTGGAACTTCCCAAACGTTTAGAAGCCAAAAACGTACAATTTGCAGCCGCCCCGCCTCCTCAGAGTAACTGGTTTACTACATTACTTGGTTGGGTGGTTCCCCCGTTAATTTTTGTGGGAATTTGGATTGGGATTGGCCGCTTTTTACAAAGTCGGGGAGGCGGTGGTTTTGGAGGGCCGCAAGGAGCGCTTTCGATTAGTAAAAGTAAGGCAAAAGTTTACGTTGAAAACGAATCAACCCGCGTCACCTTTAAAGATGTTGCAGGCGTAGAAGAAGCCAAAGCCGAACTCGAAGAAGTGGTCGAATTTTTGAAATCTCCCCAACGGTTTACTCAAATTGGGGCGCGTATTCCCAAAGGTGTGTTACTCGTTGGCCCGCCCGGAACAGGTAAAACCTTGATGGCGAAAGCCGTAGCCGGAGAAGCGGGAGTTCCCTTTTTTAGCATTTCCGGTTCTGAGTTTGTCGAATTATTTGTTGGGGCGGGTGCGGCGCGAGTTCGAGACTTATTTGAACAGGCGAAAAAGAAAGCCCCTTGTATTATTTTCATTGATGAATTAGACGCCATTGGTCGGTCTCGAAATGCCGGGGGTATGTACGGGGGAAATGATGAACGCGAACAAACCCTCAACCAATTATTAACTGAAATGGATGGGTTTGCTGCCGGACAAGCAACGGTTATTGTGTTAGCTGCAACCAACCGCCCGGAAATTCTTGACCCCGCTTTGTTACGTCCCGGACGTTTTGACCGACAAGTTTTAGTAGACCGCCCCGACTTGAGTGGACGTCTGCAAATTTTGGAAATTTACGCCCAGAAAGTGAAACTGGGTAGTGATGTTAACCTCAGAGCAACTGCCGCTAGAACTCCTGGTTTTTCTGGGGCTGACTTATCGAACCTCGTCAACGAAGCCGCCCTGTTAGCCGCCCGTCGTCGTCAGGAAACCGTCGCCCAAGAAGACTTTTCCGAAGCCATTGAACGAGTTGTCGCCGGGTTAGAGAAGAAAAGCCGGGTTCTCAACGAAAAAGAGAAGAAAATTGTTGCTTACCACGAAGTTGGTCATGCGTTAGTCGCGGCGGCTGTGGGTGACTCGAAGAAAATTGCTAAAATTTCCATTGTCCCTCGTGGGATGGCGGCTTTGGGTTATACGCTGCAACTGCCGACTGAAGACCGTTTCTTGATGAGTGCCGAAGAAATTCAAGCCGAAATTGCCACGCTATTGGGTGGACGTTCCGCCGAGGAAGTTGTGTTTGGCAGTATTACCACTGGGGCGGCTAATGACCTACAACGGGCAACAGACCTGGCTGAACGCATGGTGACAATGTACGGCATGAGTAAGGTGTTGGGGCCGCTTGCCTATGAAAAAGGACAACAAAATAGTTTTCTAGGCGATAATATGATGATGAACCCCCGTCGTAATGTCAGCGACGACACAGCAAAAGCGATTGATGCGGAAGTCAAAGGTATTGTTGAATCTGCCCATAACAAAGCCCTGAATATTCTCAAAAATAATCGGGATTTATTGGAAACCATTGCCCAAAAAATCCTGGATATTGAGGTGATTGAAGGGGATGAGTTGCAAAATTTCTTGAATCAGATTCAATTTGAACACAAAAAAACTGCAACGATTGCTTAGAATAATAAGAGTAGGGGTTTACATCTAGCCCCCCTTGAAAATTAGATCCCCCCTAGCCCCCCTTGAAAATTAGATCCCCCCTAGCCCCCCTTGAAAATTAGATCCCCCCTAGCCCCCCCTTCAAAAGGGGGGAACTGAACTTAAAAGTCACCCTTTTACCCCCATTATTGGGGGTCACGGGGGCGGGGGATTTAGGGGGATCTCACCTCCGATTAAAATCGAGGGAACTGAACTTAAAAGTCACCCTTTTTAATGGGGATTTAGGGGGATAAAACCCCTACTGATTCTCCGCTACCCCTAAACTTGCAATGAGTATTAAAAAAAAGAAATCTCGATTCCCAGACTCCCAACAAATTGGTAAAATATTATTAATTATTTCCGGTCTTTTATTTGCAGCTTATTTGATTTTACCTCGTCAACAACGAGTGCCGCGTGTTCCCTACAGTATTTTTATTCAACAACTCGAAAACAAGCAAGTTGCCGGGGTGCAGGTGGGGGATAATGAAATTCGCTATCGCCTCAAAGGAGAAAAGCAAGATGAGTTAGGGCCATTACTCTCAACTACGCCGATTTTTGACCCCGATTTAGCCAAACGTTTACAACAAAATAATGTTGTTTTTCAAGCGGCACCGCCTCCGAAAAATAGTGGCTTATATGTGCTGTTGAGTTGGATTATTCCGCCGTTAATTTTAGTCGCAGCCTTTCAGTTTTTAGGAAAACGGGATTCAGGAGGTTCCCTGTCAATTCGTAAAAGTAAGGCGAAAGTTTATGTTGAGGGGGCTTCTGATAAAATTACCTTTGCTGATGTTGCTGGCGTTGAAGAAGCCAAAACTGAACTCGCGGAAATTGTTGATTTCCTCAAAAATCCTAAACGATATACCGAAATTGGGGCAAGAATTCCTAAAGGTGTATTGTTAGTTGGGCCGCCCGGAACAGGTAAAACGTTGATGGCGAAAGCGGTAGCTGGAGAGGCGGGAGTTCCCTTTTTTAGTATTTCTGCTTCGGAGTTTGTAGAATTATTTGTCGGGACGGGCGCGGCACGGGTTAGAGATTTATTTGAACAGGCGAAAAAGAAGGCTCCTTGTATTATTTTTATTGATGAATTAGACGCTATTGGTAAGTCAAGAAGTAGTGGCGGGATGCAAAGTGGTAGCAGCGATGAACGGGAACAAACCCTCAATCAATTGTTAACAGAAATGGATGGGTTTACCGTTGGAGATCAGACAGTCATTGTACTCGCCGCAACCAACCGCCCAGAAGCATTAGATGCGGCGTTATTAAGACCGGGAAGGTTTGACCGACAGGTATTAGTTGACCGTCCAGATTTGGCGGGGCGTAAAGCCGTTTTAGAGATTTATGCGAAAAAAGTTAAACTGGGAGAAGATATTGATTTACATCAAATTGCTACCCAAACTCCCGGTTTTGGCGGTGCAGATTTAGCCAATTTAGTTAATGAAGCGGCATTATTAGCAGCCAGAAATCAACGTAAAACTGTTGCCCAAAAAGATTTTAAAGAAGCGATAGAACGAGTCGTTGCCGGGTTAGAAAAAAGAAGTCGGGTTCTCAATGAAAAAGAGAAGAAAATTGTTGCTTATCACGAAGTGGGTCATGCGATTATTGGGGCGTTAATGCCGGGTGGTGGAAAGGTGGCTAAAATTTCGATAGTTCCGCGTGGAATGGGGGCGTTAGGCTATACGTTAAAGCTGCCAACAGAAGACCGATTTTTGATGGATGAAACCGAATTTCGCGAACAAATTGCCACTTTATTAGGCGGACGGGCGGCTGAAGAAATAGTCTTTCAACGGGTCACAAACGGGGCTTCTGATGACCTGCAACGGGCGACAGACCTAGCCGAACGGATGGTAACAACCTACGGCATGAGTCAGGTTTTAGGGCCGTTAGCCTATGGGAAAGGGGGCAAAGCGAGTTTCTTAGGAAATGAATCCAATAGTCGTCGAAATATGAGTGAAAAAACAGCCGAAGCGATTGATTTAGAAGTTAAAGAAATTGTGAATGCTGCCCATCACTTGGCGTTGGATATTTTAAAGAAAAATCGCGCTTTGTTAGATGAAATAGCTAATCAGTTATTAGCAACAGAAGTCGTCGAAGGGGAAGAATTACAAGCTTGGCTGGATCGGGTTCAGCCCCTCAATTAAGAGAATTTGATTAATTTGTTTTCAGAGAAATTAACAAGGGGTAAAATAGTAGAAAAGAATAGGTTGAATTTGATGTCATGGGTAAAATCGCATCGGCATTAATTGGGTTATGTGTGGGAGATGCGTTAGGCGTTCCGGTTGAATTTCATGTGCGATCTGAACGACGTCTTCACCCCGTTACGACGATGACTGGCTACGGTACTTATAATCAACCGCCAGGAACTTGGTCTGATGATAGTTCTCTAACGCTTTGTTTGGCGGATGTATTATGTCATCAAGGCTATGATTTAGACGCGATCGCCGATTCGTTTTGTCGGTGGTATCGAGAGCGATTTTGGACGGCTAGAGGCGGTGTATTTGATATTGGGGTAACGACTCAAATTGCCATTAATCGTTTGCGAAAAGGAGTTCCCCCAACAGAAGCCGGAGAAACCAGCGATCGCAGTAATGGAAATGGATCTTTGATGCGAATTTTGCCCTTCGCTTTCCTCTACAAACAAGAGTCTTTTCCAGATTTAATTGCTAAAGTTCACGACTGTTCTAAAATCACTCATGCTCATGCGCGATCGCAAATGGCTTGCGGAATTTATATTAGCATCGCCATCAGCTTATTGGAAGGAATGACGCTCAAAGACGCTTATTTAACGGGTCTTGAACGGATTAAACCCTTGTATGAACAAGGAGAATTTGCCGAGCAATTAAGACATTTTAAACGAGTTTTCCCCGGAGATATTGAGACGTTAGACAGTAAACATATTGAATCGAGTGGTTATGTTTTACATACCTTAGAAGCATCCTTGTGGTGTTTGTTGACCACATCTTCCTATGCTGAAGCTGTTCTCAAAGCCGTTAATTTAGGCGATGATAGCGATACCACCGGAGCCGTAACCGGAGGATTAGCGGGGATTTATTATGGAGTCGAAAATATTCCCTCTGAATGGGTAGAGGTACTGGCGAGAAAAGACGATATTCTCAATTTAGCTCAACAGTTAGAAGACCGTTATCCTGTTTGAGTGAGGAGGTGATTATTCAATGGCTGTAAAGTAGTATCGCCAAATATAGCGCATAGCGCTATAGCCTTGACACCCGCTAAAAGTTAGAGATATTGATCAAGCTTTAATATTTAGGGCGCAAGCCTTATGCCTCTACAATGTGTTTTATTTCTGTGACTCAAATGAGTTAATTCACTTGTGTTACAGTTCGCAAAATTATCAAAAGTAACACAAAAAAGCGACTGTTAACACTTCGATCTCATCGATTAGATTAGATACATAAATCGAACAAGGGAAAACAACTTTAACTCTTGTTTATCAATCCAGGAGATCAACCATGAGTGCAATGACCAACATCGAAACCAACGGACAAGCAACTGCAACTGCTGCTGTTATCCCCGCTTCTGAACCGGTTCAATATGCTGCGGCTCAATCTCGGGGAATTGACTTACCTCTTTTAAAATTAGGTTTAGCAGGTGAGGCGGTTCGTTTCGCCCAACAACGTTTAATTGCTAACGCATATCCAATTAAGTTTAACGGACAATTTGGCCCCCAAATGAAAGCGGCTGTTGAGCATTTTCAAGGCAATTATGGTGGCTTAGTTGTTGATGGAGTTATCGGAGAAAATACCTGGCGGGCGCTGTGTAACGGTGACGCAGAATTTCGTCGCTTGGGTCGGAGTTTCTATTCTCCGTTTGTAGAGACACGGTACCGCTACGATGTGAATATGCCTGAACTTTATCAGGGTTCTGTCGGCGATGCGGTTGAATGTCTCCAATTGCGTCTGTCTGACATTGATTTCAAACTTTCCTATCCCTTGTATATTGATGGCATTTTTGGTCTAAAAACTCGCCAAGCAGTGGAAGCTTTTCAACGGTATAAAGGTTTAAAAGTTGACGGTGTGGTTGGGAAAGAAACTTGGCGTAAGTTGGGCGAATAATCACCTCGAAATGGTGGGAAATCCCCCGATTAAGCCCATTCGTTTGTAGAAGGGAACACACCCTAAAAACCCGTTTTCTCTTTGAAAGCGGGTTTCTGTATGGCGGCCCGGGTTAAAACACACAATTCATTCCAGTTTATCGATTTTATTTTTGAGTTTAATGATGTTGTTTTTACTGTAGTTTAGATGAGCTAAATCAATTGAATAACTGTTGATAACTCAACTAAAGTAACACAAAAAAGCGACTTTTAACCTGGCAATTATAGCGGCTATATTAGAGTTGTAAAGCAAACAAGACAAAACACAATTAACTCTTGTTTATTAGTCTAGGAGATCAACCATGAGTGCAACGACCAACATCGAAACCAACGGACAAGCAATTGCAACTGCTACTGCTATTCCCGCTTCTGAACCGATTCAATATGCTGCGGCTAAATCGAGCGGAATTGTCCTACCTCTTATAAAATTAGGTGCCGCAGGTGAGGCGGTTCGTTTCGCACAACAACGTTTAATCGCTTACAAATATAACATCGGTTTCAACGGACAATTTGGCCCCCAAATGAAAGAGGCTGTTAAGCATTTTCAAGCGAATTATGGTGGCTTAGTTGTTGATGGAATTATCGGGAAATATACCTGGCGGGCGCTGTGCGGACAAGAATTTCCTCTCGGTAAGAAGTTCTATTCTCCGTTTGTACCTACATCCTATCCCTACGATGTTCAGATGCCTGTCCTTTCCAAAGGTGATGTCGGTGATGCGGTTGAATGTCTTCAATTGCGTCTGTATGACCACGGTTTCTTTTGGCTGTATATTGATGGCATTTTTGGGCCACAAACTCTGGATGCCGTTAAAACTTTCCAAGCCAATAAAAGTTTAACAGTTGACGGTATTGTGGGTAAATACACTTGGCGGAAACTAGGTGAATAATCACCTGAGAGATGGGGGATTTTTCCCCACTCCCTAAAATTTCGTCGGTTAACATTCAAAGCTAAAAAACCCGGTTTCTCTTGAGAGATCGGGTTTTTCCGATCAACTTCAATTTATAGGCGCCTGAGAAAACCTGAGAAAACCTGAGAATCACTTCAGTTGAGAATTATCACTTCTAATTAAAGTTCAGAGATTTTCTGTAACGACAAATTAAAGTTTTGCCTTTACCGTAGTAAATACTGAACATTCACAGTCTACTTTAGCCGAAATTACCTGTAAAACTCTAGAAAAGGTTGGAAATTGAACGGGAGGGGAAATCAAATGTAACCCATTGAATTGTGTATTTTACTACTGGCGATCGCGATTTCCGATTAACTCTTTTTATTCCGCTTTCAGTAAGCGAATAAACTCTAAGGGTAAACCATCTGTATCAGCAATAAAAGCCACTTCATAAACCGAATTTCCAATCATTTGCTGAGTCGGTTCGAGTAGAATCTTCAACGGTTGGTATAAATCCGGTTGTTCTTGAGTTGCCTTCTGAAACTGTTCTTTGAGATGATTTAACCATTGAGGTAAATCGGGAGTAGCGGCACTCAAGTCAAAGGAAAGATGATAATATCCCACATAATGCTCATCGCCAAAAGCATCGGGTGGGGGTGAGGGCTGAGGAATTTGAATCAATTCAATTCGCCCATTTAATCCTTCCATCCAACAAGCCAACGTGTAACCTGTTGTAAACCGTTCACAAACCTGAAAACCGAGCTGTTGATAAAAAGCGATCGCCCGATGAATATCAGCAGTGCGAATAGAGGCATGGTGCATGAAAAATGGGGGGTTGAGTGTTTAGAGTGAGCTGAGAAACGGCGATCAATTTACCATGATTTATTCAAACAAGCGAAAATAAGGATAGGGAATCGGCACATCTTGTTCTTTTTCTAAATCAAAATTAATCACATTCCAACAAGGTTCATCTTGAGGATCAGGACTAAAATCAACAGGTAAACCATAGAGTTTGGGTTGAGCGGTATCCGACTGCTCTCGCCAAGGGGTACTGCGTTCGAGATAAGAACTAATCAACTCTCGATAGCGTTGGGCAATAATGACGCGAGTGGCACGATAGCCTTGAGTATAGAGCCGATCTAACGCCTCGTGAATTTCAAATCGAATCCCGTCAGGATGGGTGTGTTGTCGATACCACTCCCCATTCCACTCACGCCAATGCCGTCCTGACTGAAGATGGACTAATTCACTCGTTTCTGGATCAGCTTCAAAAGCGCCATGACGAGGACATAAGTAGGTATCTGTCAGCGTCAAAGCAGGAATCTTTTGACGACAGTGAGGACAGCGAATTTCCGGGCCGAATATAGGGTACTGCAAGGCAGAATTCATGGTGAATACGTTTCGCACCAGAGCTTGTAGACTCTATTATAGCGGGGGTGATTCTTTCCTCCCGGTGAATATTTGCCGAATTAGCCATCAATTAATGATTAAGCCATGAATAATCATGCCGATCAATCTTTCTGTAATCATCCTATAGACTGGCCTGTTCCTGATCTCTCACAAGCGGCTTTTATCGCCCCTAATGCGATGGTTATGGGTTGGGTAGAAGTGGCTTCAGGGGTGAGCATTTGGTACTCAGCAGTGGTTCGAGGAGATGTTGAACGGATTATTATCGGAGCGAGTACCAATATTCAGGATGGCGCAATTTTACACGGTGATCCAGGCCAGATGACAGTATTAGAAGATTTTGTCACCGTTGGACATCGAGCAGTCGTGCATTCAGCTTATATCGAACGAGGAAGCTTGATCGGCATTGGGGCGGTGATTTTAAATGGCGTGCGAGTCGGTAGTGGTAGTATTGTCGGAGCAGGCGCTGTTGTGACGAAAGATGTTCCTCCCCGAACGTTGGTGGCGGGTGTTCCTGCTAAATCTTTGCGAGAGGTGTCAGAAGCCGAAGCGGCTGACTTGATCGAACACGCCCAAAAGTATGAGCAATTAGCGTTGGTTCATCGGAGGAAGGCAAGCTAGCAATAAGCCGTTAGTCTAGGGGCGGGTTGATCTGAGTTATTTTTAGGAAAACATAGATCTGGGTAGAACCCGCCCCTACCCAACACCTGACACCTGACACCTGACACCCTATAAAACTTTTTAATTGAGCAAAAGCAAAAAATGAGATAAAAATAAAGTTATGAGAATTTTTTTAAGAAACTGGAGGAGAACAAATGGATTTCGATTTTCGTCTCGTTGTGGTTTTACTGCCGCTCTTGATTGCTGGAGGCTGGGCTTTGTTTAATGTTGGTGCCGCTGCCCTCAGACAAGCTCAAACCTTTTTGAGTAGCAAATAAGACTCAGACTCGCAAATAGCATCTGCCGACTGTTCTCTCATTTTTAGAGGATGGTCGGTTTTGAGTTTGGGGAGAATTCCCAGAGCTTGGTATGATGGGGAGTGTTTTTGGCTTTATTGTCCCCTAATTAATCCTATGACTCCAGAAACCGCCCTAAGTGAAATCGCCATCAAGCAAAACCTAGAGCAATTTTTATTGGTTCTACTGGTTTCTCTGAGTGTCGCAACAATATCCCGGCTGTTTGTTTGGTTTCGTCGGATTCCTTTTACCCTGCTGTTAGTCATTGTCGGATTAATTCTAGCATTTGGGGATATTCGCCTCGTCAACCTCTCCCCAGAATTGATTTTAGAAATTTTCCTCCCCCCGTTACTGTTTGAAGCGAGTTGGAATATGAAGTGGCGGGAGTTGCAACGAGATTTAATTCCCGTTACCTTGTTTGCCATTGTTGGGGTAATTATTTCGGTTGTTGGTATCGCTTTCGGGTTAAGTTGGTTTGCAGGAATTCCCGGAGCGATCGCTTTATTAGTCGGGGCGAGTCTATCTGCAACTGATCCGATTTCTGTTGTCGCGTTATTGAAGGAATTAGGCGCTAGCCAACGTCTAAAAACCTTAATGGAAGGAGAAAGTCTCTTTAACGATGGAGTGGCGGTTGTCGCTTTTAGTATATTAGTCGCGATACCGATGGGAACCTCTGAGTTTTCAGTGTCCCAAACCTTACTACAATTTTTTACTTTTGTTGGAATTGGGGCGGGAGTTGGATGTTTAATTGGATTTGGAATTTCTTACTTAACTCAACGGTTTGATTCTCCCTTAGTTGAACAGTCTTTAACTCTGGTTTCTGCTTATGGCACCTATGTTGTTACGGAGCAGTTGGGCGGTTCTGGTGTGATTGGAGTCGTTATTGTTGGTTTGATTTTAGGGAATTTTGGTTCTCGCATTGGCATGAATCCCCGAACTCGGATTATTGTGAGTGAATTTTGGGAATTTCTCGCGTTTTTTGTCAATTCAATTGTTTTTCTGTTGATTGGCGATCAGATTCAATTTCCCAGTTTAGCGGCTAATATTCAACCCATTCTCATTGCAATTGCGGGGATGATTATTACTCGAGCAATGAGTACCTATGGCTTAAGTGCGATCAGTAATGGGTTAGCCAATTCTAAAATCAATTTCAAAATTCAAACGATTTTGTGGTGGGGAGGTTTAAGGGGTTCGGTTTCTATCGCGTTGGCGTTGAGTGTCCCGACTGCGTTACAACAACGGGATGAAATTATTGCGACTGTCTTTGGAGTCGTATTATTTACGCTATTGGTTCAAGGCTTAACCACCCAACCTTTATTAAATATCTTAGGGTTAATTGGTGATCAACCCCTGCAACAAGAATATCAAGAATTACTCGCTCGTCGTGTGGCGTTAAACCGAGTCAGAAATCATTTATCAGATGTCATTCGCCGACAAGAAGTTGAACCAGAATTTTATCGATATCAAGCCGAATTAGTCAATTCAGAACTGACTCAAGTTCAAGAGAAACTTGATCAACTTCAAGAACAACATCCCCAACTCCAAGAAATAAGTCTCAAGTTGTTGTTAGAAGAAATGGTTGATATCGAAGCCAATACCTATGCAGAGTTAATTCGTTCAGGTCGTCTTGATAATAACATCTCGCCTATTCTTTGGGAGGTGTTTGAAGGACAGGAGGAAAAACAGCAAGAAGTTGAATTAACTTCGGAACAACAATCTACATAACCGGATTTATTCCCGACTTTTAAGCTGACGAAGTTTATAGTTTAAATTGTCAATTTTCTGATTTAAAAACTTAGAAACAGCTCGTTTTTTCTGTTCCAACCAACTCGGAGGTTTAAGTACAGGGCGTTCGTTTGGAGAGTTCAAATAGCGGTAATGCAAGAATAAATCTTTATAGGGGATACCTGTATCTTCCCCTTCACAGAGTTTCGTAAATTTAGAAGACGGAACGCTCATATAATGAAGATAAGTGATGGGTTTACCGTTGTCATACAATACATGATCAATCTCATCAAATTTTGAAGACCAATGACTTCCTGTTGCGGTTTCTATGCCATGATAAGCAAAATTATAGAAACGAATATTACTTCGTAACACCATATAATTAAACAAAGATTGATCAGGCCCAAATAAAGCCATCACATCAGCTTCACCGGATTTTAATTGATTGAGTAAATCATCGAGATTTTGTGAATTAAAAACTCCCTTTTTAGAAGCAAACCATCCTGCACAAAAAATATGAGAGGGTAACTTTTCCTGATCAAAGACCTGAAGGAGTTGATCTTGAGGACGATCAAAAATATACTTTATATCTGATTTATACTGAAAATCATTGGCAACCCAATCATACTCATCTAATTTTTCATAAACAGCATCCAAAGGACTCATTAATAGCGTATCTGCATCAAAATAAATAAACTTATCAAATGCTCCATTAATTCCACAAAGCTTGCGGTGCATTGCTAAACGATAAACAGAAGGTAAGCCTCGCACTTTCCAAACTTCCTGCGCTCTCTGGTGGGCTTTCCAGGCTTGAGTGACAAAATTTTCCCAGTATTCTATGACTGTTAAATCATCAAATAAGCTGACATTTTTTCGCCTTTCCACCTCGGCTTTAACTTTCTCTAAACGATGATCATAAGGAATAACACAAACGGGAATATCTCGACCTGCATTGACTTCAATACTATTGAGTAATGCAACTAATTGATCATAAACAACATCATTTGCCAGCGTATAAATACCCTCACTCATTTATTTCTCCTCATGTTAAGTCCGAGTTGCTAAAAAAGGGAAGAAACGGCTTAATTTTCTTTGCCAGGCGGGTTTTCCTTCGTGCAAATAGCGATAATGTTCCCAAATATTCCAGTAGGGACAACCGGGCTGCATTCGAGTCCCCGCCCAATGAATATATTGTAGACGTTTCCCGTGATCATAAAGAATATGATCTTTTTCTTGAAAATGAGTTGAACCCGCCCAACTTCCTGGCCCGCCTTCGGGTATTTTAACTAAATTTCCGCGTTTGGGAATGTTTTTGAGAACCAAATAATTGAGGATAGGTTGATCGGTAACACCTTCACTAAAATCAAAATATTCTCGATGTTGTGAACATTCTTTCAAGGTTGCATAGAGTTGTTCTAAGCTAATTATCCCTTTTTTAGAAGCCCAAAACCCACTATTAAAAACATCCTCTAGTTCTTTCTCGGTGAAAATATTCTGTTCGACTACAAATGGTGAAAAAATATTCCGCAATTTTTGACCGGAAAAATGATAGTCACAACAGAAAAAACCAACCTCAGAAAGATAGTCTAAATTCGCGACAATATCCTCAAAAATAACAATATCCGTATCAATATAGAGAAATTCATCTAACGGCCCAAACCAAACAGCTAGCTTTCGCATTTTGTTGGGAAGTTTAAGAAAATCTCGATCAAAAATTTCTCCGATTTGTTGCGTTAACTGTTCAAGAAAATCTAAATCAGGAAAAACTTTAACGTCATGTAAACGACCTAAAATTTCAGCAACTTGATGATAGTCTTCGTTAAACGGTATCAGAAAAATAGGCACAGTTTTATTATAACAGCGAATGCTATTGAGTAAAGCAATCGCATTTTCCATCACTCGATCATTGGCAACAATATAAATTCCACGCATGATGTTTGATCCTCATTGGGTTAATTTTAATTTTCTCAAAATTCGTTTCAATAAATTAGGTTTTGAACTGGATTTCGGCTCCGGGGGTGGACTGGTAAAAACCGGACGATTTTCGGGTTCGTGAAGATAGCGATAATACAGGAATAAATCACGGTAGGGAAAGGCTAAATTTTCGCCTTGACACACACTTTCAATCGTTTGAGGTTTGACTCCAATATAGTGTAAATAGGTGAGTCGATTTCCTTTGTCATATAAAATGTGATCTTGTTCTTGGAAATGTTTAGAAGTAACGCTACACCCTGTTTTCTCACCTTCTGGTAAGCTATAGGCAAAATTATAACTCGGAATGCCTGAACGCATCACCATATAATTCAATAAGGGCTGTTCTCCCGCACCATCATATAAGATGTCAGATTCTCCATTTTGCAAGTTTGATAATATAAAATCACGAACTTCTTGATTAAATAAGCCTCGTTTAGCACCATAAAAGCCCGAACAAAAAATCTCTGAATCAATCCGCTCTTTTTCAAAGACATTCAGAAGTTTGGGAGATTGTAAATTATAAACTTTTGTGGGATCAAGGAACTGAAAATCATAAACAATCCAATCATATTCATCTAGTTTTTGAAACACGGCATCCAAAGAGTTCATTACCAGTGTATCTGCATCCATATAGATGAACTGATCAAAAGGCCCATCAAACCCACAAAAACGCCGATGGGCGCCATAGAGTCGCAATTTGCGATTGAGTCGTTCGGGGGCTGCGGCTAACATAAATTCATCCCAACGTTGAATGGATTCAGCATCATCGTAAATGAAAACATTGGGTCGCTTTTCGATTTCTGCTGCCACTCGTTCCATGCGATCATCAAAAGGATGAATACAAACAGGCATCTCTGGGCCGAGAATCGCTTCAATACTATTCAATAAAGCGACCAGTTGATCGTAAACGACATCATTTCCGAGTGTACAAATTCCCTTTGTCATCTTTTTAGTCTCCTAATAGATTGATTAACAATTTTAGGCGGTTATGCGATCTTTGCTGCTTTGCTTTGATATTCTTTATATTTCTTGCGAATCCATTCATTAGCAGGTTGTTCAACCCAAAAGGTGATCAATGTTGCTAAGGTGATCGAAACGCATATTGCGAAAATAATGCTTAAGTTTGGGTTTATATTGTATTGGTAAAACTGACGAATAATCACATAACCAAGATTTTGATGAATCAGATAAATGGTATAAGAAACTGTTCCGATAAAAATTAAAGGTTTGAGATTGATAAAAGATAAATATCCTTGAATGGCTAAGTACAATAATCCGATAAACACTGCAACATAAACAGTTGTTTCCCAAGACGTTTCCCAAGAATAAGCGACTCGTTGAGCTAAAATACAAACCAGAAGAATAAACCCTCGACGCAGGGAAAACCCATATTGTTTAATGCGATAAAGAATTAAACCAGCCACGAAAAGATGAGCATATTTAATAATCAAAACTTCTCTAAATAAATCTCGAATGCCTTGAATTGAACCCGTTCCTTCTGTCATTCCCATCTGTATTACATTATAATCTAAGACAGGAAAGTTTAAAAAAAGGCTAGTTGTTTCCTCAACACCCGGAGAAAAAATTCCGTCTACACCCCAACGTGCGAGATACGTTTTCAGTGAATAAAACAAAGCCAGAACTAACCAACCTGTCATCACAGCTTCAACGTGTTTTAGAAGTCTGAGTTGAAAGATAACAAGCATAATAATATAGAAGAAAATCTCAACTTTTAGTGTCCAATATACCGGATCAACATGAGGAATACCGAAGAATTCTTGTAGCATGGTTAAGTTACCTAAAGCTTCCCATAGACTCACTTGTTGTCCTGGAAGTTTAGCAATAGCCACGATGATAAATGTCAGGGCGATCGCCACCCAATAGGCCGGATAAAGACGAGCAAACCGCTTAATGATAAAATCCCAACAGCTTTTGGTTCGTTCTAATGTAATCAGAATTACAAAGCCACTGAGAAGAAAGAAAACCTCAACCCCATGTCGCCCCATCCCAAAATAATATTTAACTTCAGGTGAGTGTTGAAATAGGGTACTATATTGACTGGTATAATGAAAGAATACCACTCCTAATGCCGCTAAACCTCGAAAAACATCGAGTTCTAAAAGTCGGTCTGAGGTTCGATTAATCATAGGAAAATTTAGAGCATCAATGCTTCTATAAAAATTTACTAACGTAGCCATCTAACCAAGCCATTAAATTCAGCTTGTGTAGAATAATTTGTCGAGCTTCTGCGATCGCCTCTTTCGCCGCATACCAGTGTTCTGGGGTAGAAATTACTTCTTTAATAAAAGCAATTCCTTTTTCATCAATACTCGGTAAACGCAAGAAACTTCCGGGGGGTAAAAGTTTATCTGCGGCTGGCCCTCCATAATAAATGGGTAAACACCAAGCTAATAAAGCATCCCAAAGTTTTTCACTGACATATAAATCATTTTCGGCATAATTTTCAATCGATAGATTGTAATAATATGGAGCCATACCATACCATTTATTATTGAGAGAACCTTGAGCATTTGACCAGCTTGGTAAATTGCGACCATAGATATCAACCTCAAACTTTTGTTCGACAATTTGTTTTAAAAAATTGAGTCTTCTTTGATGATTTTGAGAACGATTAACGCCGGATGTAATCCAAGAACAGGTTCTAATTTTTTCAGGGGATGCCATCTCATTGAGTTCTCTAAAAGAGTTACCATGATACCAAATGGCAGGCATATAATCAGGAACGGGAGCCAACTTATCCGGCCCTGAAACATAATCACAATACAGTTGAGCTTGCTGATAGTTATGTTGATTAATTTCTAATATTTCCTCAAGAGGAGGTTCTCTTAGTAGATAAATCATTCGTTCTTTAGGAACACCCCGAAATTTTTCTTGAAGATTGGGTTCGGGTGGTTTAGGTTGACGCAGTTGACGAAGACGTTCTCGCAGAGATATCTTTTTTTTGGGGGTTGATTTGCGGGGAAAATCAAACTGATAGAGGAGCAGAAAATCCGGCTGAGGAGCATTAGCTCGGATGATAATATTACCCCATTTTCCAAAGCTCTCAGGGGTTTGTTGCCACAACCAATCACTTTGATTTGCTCCGGGATAACTGGTAATCATACCAACAGTTTTAGGGTTCATGTTTTACCTGTCTAAACATTGAATCATGTGGGCTTTTAAGTTGATGAGATGTTGCGATTCATCCGCAGTTTAACACTGTCTTCTATAAATTCCAAACTTTCTAGAATATGAGTTGCAGACCGATAAGACTCATTAATCAATTCAGAACGTTCGTCTGGATCATCAATTAAATCATCTGATAATAACTGTAGGAAACCAATCATGGGATTGAGACGAGAACGAACGTCATAGGAACTTCTAATAATGGCTTGATCACGTTCAGCTTCATCGGCAAATTGCATCGTATACAATTTAGCATATTGACCTCCTTTTGCGAGAAGTTCATCGTGGGTTCCGAGTTCTACTAATCGTCCTTTCTCTAACACTGCAATTTGATCAGCTTTTTGAACAGTAGAAAGACGGTGAGCAATTACAATGGTTGTGCGATCGCGACTCAGTTCATCAATGGCTTCTTGAACTAATCGCTCTGAAACCGTATCTAAAGCAGAAGTTGCTTCATCTAAAATTAAAATTTCTGGATTTTTTAAGAGCGCTCTGGCAATTGAAATCCGTTGACGTTGACCTCCAGATAATAATAAACCGCGATCGCCGATTTTTGTATGAAATCCGTCAGGTAATTGAGCAATAAATTCATAAGCATTAGCTCGTTCGGCGGCTTGAATGACTTCTTCATTTGTCGCATCGGGTTTAGCATAGGCAATATTATCCCGAACGGAAGTATTAAAGAGGAAGGTATCTTGACTGACAATTCCCATCGCTTGTCTGAGACTTTGTAAATCAAACTCTCGCAAGTCTTGACCATCAATGCTAATTCTACCTTGAGTTGGATCGTAAAATCTCGGAACCAGATCTGCTAAAGTTGATTTTCCGGCACCTGAACCGCCCACTAAAGCCAGGGTTGTCCCTTTCGGAACAAAGACACTAATTTCCTTAAGAACGAGGCTATCCTGCCCCGGATAACCAAAGGAAATCTGCTCAAAACGAATTCCCTCTTGTAAGCTTGTAAATTGAATCGTTCCCCGACTCATAATCGGTTTATTTTTGCGGTTGAGGAAATCTTTAACAATTTCCACCCCTGCATAAGCATTCGCAAAACGACTGCGAGCGCCATTTAAGTTAGAAAGGAGGGGTAGAGTTCTAAATAAAATGAATAAATAAGTCAAAATAACCGTTGATAAACTATCAATTCGCTCGGCAAAAAATAGGCGTCCGAGGACAACAATTAAGAGAATTACAATCATACTGGTAATTTCATTAATCGGCGCAATTGCCGACTCATTAATTTGATTTTGAAAGCTGACTCTCTCTCGATCAATAATTAACTTCTGCAAGCGTTTATATTCTCGATCTTCACTGGCGACTGATTTAACCAGTCGTATTCCGCCTAATGCTTCTAAAGTTGCAATCGAATAAGCTCGAGTGACTTCTGTTAGTTTTTCTCCTAAAACTTTTGATCGTCTAATAAACAACTGATTCGATAAAACAACAATTCCCACTAAGAAGGTTGAGGCGAGGGTGAGTTCCCAAGAGATAGAAATTAAAATAATTAGATAAACTAAAATTGTAATCGATAACGTTAAAATTTGAATAATAATACTCACCGCACTGGATGTTCTGCCAATTTCTCCTGACAAGCGATTCAGAATATCTCCGACTCTGGTTTTTGAGTAATAATCTAAATCAACTTCTAGTAAAAGTTTTATTCCATCTTCTCTCATGTCAGACACTAAACTGCGTCCGAGCGAACCCGAAACCAAACCGCCAATATAATTCGTTAAATTTTTCAAGGCAACTGCCAAAATAATGCTGGCTGCCATTACCCCCAGTCGATAGCTTTCTGGAATATTTTCAAAGGGGGACAGCAAAACTTTCAGAATGGCTGCATCAGCCGATAATTGCTGTTCTTGACCCAAAAACGTGAGAACAACTGGAACAATTAACGTGGTACTAATCCCATTAAAAATTGCTCCTGAAAACCCGAGGAGAACCGTCAGAAAAATCTTGAGTGGATAACGCCTAGCACGCTTGAAGAGAAACGGGAGATTAGAAGACATAAAACGACCATCCTTGACGGAAAAACATTAACCGAGAACCCCACTCAAACCGATAAACCTGCAATCACTTTTGATAGAATCACAGCCATTGCTTCTAAGCTATAGTTCTCCACACATTTTTGTCTAGCCTGACTCCCTTTTATTTGTGCGTCTTCCCAGTTTGAAAAAATCTGGCGAATACTTTCCGCAAGCTGTTGGGGGGAGTTGGGCTTGACAACATAACCCGTATCCCCTAAAATTTCGGGAATATCTCCAACACAGGTCGATAAAACTGGTTTAGCCATTGCCATCCCATCCGTTAGTTTAAGGGGAAACTGGGCTTGAGCGGTGACGGTATCTCGTTGAGGAACAACTACCACATGAGCCGCAGCCACAACTTCCGGCATCTTCTCAACGGGACAAGGCGGTAATTTAATCATCCACTCCCCCCATTTTTCCATGAGTTGTTGATCATAATCATCATAGGGACTTCCTCCAACAATCACCAGTCGTAGATCGGGTTCATTTAATAGATCCAAGGCCATTAACACATCTTCAACGCCCTTGTGAGGTCGCGGAGCGCCGGGAAACATCAAAACTCGATATCCTCTTAACCCATAGCGTTCTCGACTGATTTCGGGGTCGTATTGTTGGGGATTAAACATCTCGGTGTCTTTGCCATTGGGAAGATAAACCCCACCAAACCGCTTTTTCAAGAACTCTGTATCAACCGTAATGGCATCAGCACGGGACACCAAACGTTCCATCCATTGCAGATAAATCGGATGATCTGACTGTCTCAATTGACCGTCTTTTTTAAAGACATCCCGATAAAACTGCTTGAGCGAGGGTGGACGATATCTCCAGTTTTCTCCGCCACACCAGCTTAATTCCCAATCATCAATGTCAAGTATAACAGGCTTTCGAGTTAATACTTTTTTCAGTAAAGCCACACCAAAGCTCGTCGGTTTGGGTTTAACAGCCAGGACAATATCGCCATCAATTTTATTTAACAATTGTTGAGCAGAAATAAACAGTTGGGGGTAAATTCCTCCTGGCACTGAGTCTACGGGTAAATTGGGAGGTGGAAGCGGATAAATTCGCTCAGTGAATAAACATCCCAAAATAGCAACATCATAATTGAGCGTTTGCAGAGCTTGACCCAAGATATAGGCTCGATCTAAACCCCCTTTCGACAATGTGGGTGAAAGGATAGAAATTTTTAACTTTCCCGCAGTCGTTTTAGGCTTCATAAAAATTAAAATTTGGGAAGCAGAGGGTGATCGGAAACTTGTTAATCGAGTTTAGTCAATTCTAGGAACATTGTCGTTATCTTATCATACTCAACAACTCATAAATTCTCGCAAGGGAATTAGAGAGTATTCATAACCTTATTGTAAAACCAACGGTTGCGATCGCGACACTCTTCTAAACTATTAGGATAAGATTGGCAAAGATCTAGATGCGATCGCCAGTCCTCTGTACTGCACAAAAATTTAGTTTGATCGAACTGCTGATACAGTGTTTTTCCAAAGAGTTGAAAACGTCGTTGAGGTTGTCGCCATTTTTCTACTGGATAGAGTGCGACGGGGTGCTTAAGCGTAAAAAACTTGCTGGTAAACGGAAATGCTAAAACTTTTCGACCCAGTAGTGTTCCCCAGTATGCTCCATGAAAAGAACTTGTCAGAATGGTTTCACCTGATGCCAAAAAACTAATAATTTCCTCGAAGTTCTGAGACTCATTCGTTTTCCGAGGAAATTTATCTATGGTAATTTGAAATTTTTTGTGAGAAAAAACTACAAACTCATGTTGAATGGAATATTGGCGATCAAACGCTTCGTGCATACAGCTTACACAAGGAACCCAATCATATCCTGACTCAAAATCTCGAACGCCAACACAATCAAACTGTTCTAAATAAGGAGTATAATTAAACTGAACAGAACGATCAACTTGATAAATTTGCTGTCCGGCTCCCCAAAGAATTAAACGATAACCATTTTTACGCGCTTGTAGACGTTTAAAATGATTGATAAATCGCTCAAACATTAACCCACCCCCACCCAGAATTGCGTGATGCGTTAATTGAAATTGATCATCATCTTGAGCCAGAGCTTCATCTAGAGTCCGAATATCGATCTTGCTGACTTCATACCCGGGAAACTCAAAGTAATTTAAGGGAGAAGATAGTAAATCTCCAATATTTGTGGGATCGATAACGTGATAGTTAGCAATGGTTTTCATTATAGAGCGATTCTAAATAATTGATGAAAAAAACAGCCGCCTGGTAAAATAATATCATAAAATCAGCCAAGGGGTAAAAATGATGACGATAGATTCTCAAGAAGTCGAAGATTCCATAAAGATTCTTGAAGAGTTTATTAAAGGCAATCCAAAAGCTCAAGAACTGAAGAGAGCATTGGCGGTAAAATTGGTGTTCAAAAAATATCGGTATGAAAAAATCAAGCAAATCTTATCACTGTCATTAGGGTTTATTAGCAAATGGTCTACAGCCTATACATCTGGGGGACTAGAAGCGTTAAAATCTGCATATAAAGGAAAAAGAGGATATTGAAGTCCAGGTTAAAGGAAAGAAACAATTAAGTGGTTGATTCAGCAAAAAGCTTGGGATATTTCTGATTTAGAGATGTATTTAATTCGGCAATATGATGTGGTTTTTAAGTCTCGTCAATTGCGTAAATTTACTGAAGTGAGTTAACCTGTAGGTTGGGTTGAGCGAATCAAGACTTGGGATAAAATTGATTAACTGAGTAGCAGAGCGAAACCCAACGAAGCTTTTAATAGCTAGAAATAAACTTGATAAAAGTGAGTTAACCTGTAGGTTGGGTTGAGCGAATCAAGACTTGGGATAAAATTGATTAACTGAGTAGCAGAGCGAAACCCAACGAAGCTTTTAATCGCTAGAAATAAACTTGATAAAAGAGCCATAAATTATTTTTTGTAAAAGCTTGCTTCCCTCCGAAAAAGGGACAAGCTGTAAACTGAATTGGGTATGATGTTGGGTTTCGTTCCTCAACCTAACCTACTGGGAGAGGTTAACAAAATTAGTTGCCCAGTTAAGATTAAAGGAAGGAACAGCGAGTTTCAGATTTAAAATAAATAGAGTATACTTAGTCAGATCCGTTTGGGATTTTAACCAAATAATTGATATGGCTGATTTTACCTTCAAACGTTCTCCTAATTTCTTGGGGTTGATTTTATGTGTTACAGTGAGTTTAATGAGTAAACCAATCTGCTTGGCTACTTGTCGGGCAAATCATCTCAATAATTAGACAGAAGTTTTAATCTTTTTGGGGATCAATGATTGAAGGGGGGATTTGATCGGGGGTTAAAGTGACGACTTTTCCATCTTTCCAAATACTAATTGATTCCCCCAGTTTGCGATGTCTTTCGATAGCGTTTGCGATCGCTTGTTTTACCCCGGCGTCAATTTGGGTAGATAATTTATCAGGAATGGGTTTATTCATCGTTATTAGTTGTGATTTGTGTCCAAAATTGAGGTTGATAAATAATCGCTTCTTGATTGAAAGGACGTTCGGCGATAATTTGTAAATTAGGGCTAGAATTATCATAAACAATCCAGCGATCGCATAAAGGCAAATACAAATCAGTGAGGTTTTTTCGTCCCCGTTGATAGCGACGGCGAATGGTGTCTTCTGGGATATTGTGACCACCACTTTCTACCCGTCTGCGTACCCGTGCGATCGCCAATTCGGGACTTTGTAACCAAAAGTAAATTAAGTTTATTCTGTACCCTTTACTTTTACATTTTCTCAAAAAACGGACAAAACTGCGAGTTGCTAGGGTAGTTTCAAAAGCAAAATCAATTTCAGCGTTAACTAAGGTTTCCAGTCTTTCTAACATTAATCGTCCGGCTTGAATCACCACAGATTCCGGATTAAAAGGAGAAAGACCCGCAGCAATTTCATCGGCGTTGACATATTCAAGCACTCCCAGAATATTCGGGAGTATTTGCAAAGATGCGGTCGTTTTTCCCGAACCGTTTGCACCTCCAATCACATATAAATCCGGCATGATTCTGTTTATAACTTATAGCAACTTGCTTAACAAAAAAATAAATTTATTATCTAATATATCATCAAAAAGTTTGTAGGATGAGCAATACCCATCCTACTACTGATTACTACCTTAAAACGTCCATTCGTGATTCGGATCGTTCAAAGCCGCATGATTGACCTGAGTACCCCTGCTTATACTCCTTAAAGATAACCATATTTTTCGCGCAGATTTTTAATGATGGGATTTGGATGTCCTTGATTATCTAAAACTGGAGTTTTCATAATTTCTAACATCGCTTTCACCAACAATCCTAGTTTTTGAAACTTGGCAGCATCTCGGTCACGATCAAAGGGTTTAGATTCTAGTTCTTTCAAGGCTAAAACAGCACGGTTGTTCAAAGGTTCCAACAAATTTTTAAACTCTTTTATTTGTTTTTGTACCTTTTTTATATACTCCTGAGCTTCTTCAATTTTGGCGATATCAACATCAATTTTAGACTCATATTCTCGCGTTTTTGTAAGTTTTTTCTTGCCTTCACTTGCTAATACAAATCCTATGACTGCTAAAGCAGGGCCAGCTAAAATTCCTCCCGATACTGCTGTGCCGATAGCCATTCCTCCGACTCCTGCTGCTTTGACGCCTCCCGTCACTTTTTTGTAAGCTTCTACTTTGTACTTCTTTATGTCTTCAATAGAAAAGCCTTCTAAATCTTCTAAAAATCGTTTGTTTTGGGAAGCTTTTTGACCATTCCGTTCAATAAAAGCAATAAACCGACCAATTGTGCGGCTTTTAACGTCAAATTGAAGTTGAACATATTCTTCTGCAAGCTGTTCAGTTGTTTTCCATTCCTGTTCCGCACGTTCTCTCGCTACATCGTGTCGTTGTTGTGCATTCTTGACAATTTTATCGGCTTTCTGCTTTTTAGAAATGCCTGATACACCCTTTCCCACACCCAGAGCCGCACTACCAACAGCCGCCGCTCCCAAAACAATCGGGATAATAAAAATCATAGATGTTGTGTCCTCTGTTTGTTGCGTGATCAATCCTTGATAATCAAGATTCAAAGTTTTGTAGGATGAGCAATACCCATCCTACTGCTGATTATTACCTTAAAACGTCCATTCGTGATTCGGATCGTTCAAAGCTGCTTTCACCGAAGTTAAATTGGCTAAATCTTTAAACGGGCTAGACTTTGCCAATTCAGTGATTGAATGTAAAGCCAAAGCTAATTGTTCGTTATCACCGTTATCAATAGCTTTATCCACCACATTAAACAGTAGACGAAAATTGTTAGCCCGTTCATCAAACGAATGGTCTAAATATTTAATCAAGAAATCCCGTTGGGCGTTAATTTGAGCGATGGTTGTTTTTTCCCAGGCTTTGATTTCCTGTCTTTTGGTGCGTTCCTCCTCAGCAATTTTTAGATAGTCTGTGCAAGCTGTCACAACTTCACGCACACATTCAAGCGGATCTGTAAAACCGTTAAGAACATCTACATGATTTACCTTAGTACCCATGTTTATACTCCTTAAAGACAACCATATTTTTCGCGAAAATTTTCCGTCGCCGGATTCAAGTTCCCCTCACTATCTAAAATTGGGGTTTTCATAATTTCCGACATCGCTTTGATCAATAATGCTAGTTGCTGAAACTTGCCAGCATCTCGGTCACGATCAAAGGGTTTAGATTCTAGTTCATTCAAGGCTAAAACAGCACGGTTATTCAAATTTTCAACCAATTTTTTCAACTCAATCACTCGTTTTTGTACCTGTTTTAGCAAGTCCTGAGCCGCTTCCATTTTGGCAATTTCAGCGTTAGCTTTAGACTCATATTCCCGCGCATTTGTGAGGGCTTTTTCACCTTCACCTGTTAATACAAATCCTACAACTGCTAAAGCAGGGCCAGCCATAATCCCTCCCAGGACTACTGTACCGAGAGCCATTCCCCCTCCACCTACAGCCAGAGAACCACCCCCCAACCAGGCTAAGGTTGCGTTCCAAGCCGCAGCGCCACTGAGTCCAGAAATAGCAGTTCCGGTACTCGCAGTACCAAAAAGTCCTACCATTGTTAATGTTCCCTGACCTGCGGCGGCTCCGGCTGCTGCTGCTGCTGCTGCTCCGGCTCCTACTGTATTGAAACCTCCTGTATTGAAACCTGCGGTTCCTTGAGCTTGTGAACCTTGTGCGTATGCCTTGCTATCTTCAGTAGAAAAGCCCTTAAAACCTTCAAAAAATCGTTTGTCTTGGGAACCTTTTTGACCATTGCGTTCAATAAAAGCAATAAACCGAGCAATTGTGCGGATTTTAACGTCAATTTGCAGTTGACCATATTCTTCTGCAAGCTGTTCAGTTATTTTCCATTCCTGTTCTGCACGTTCTTTAGCTTTTTCATACCGTTTTTCTGCATTCTTGCCAATTTTCTCCGCTTCCTGCATATTAGAAACGCCTGATACACCTGATCCTACGCCAAAAGCCGCAGCACCAAGAGCAACCGCTCCCAACACAATCGGGATAATAAAAATCATAGATGTTGTGTCCTCAGTTTGTTGCGTATTCAATCCTTTATAATCAGGATTATAAGCGCAAAATCGGGTTCAGCGAATCCGTTGATTTACGGATTTTTAATGTTTTTTTCCGACTCAAAAATTGCGTAAATTTACTGAAGCGAGTTAACCTGTAGGTTGGGTTGAGCGAATCAACACTTGGGAGAAAATTGATTAACTCCGTAGCAGAGCGAAACCCAACTAAGCTTTTAATAGTTAACCTGTAGGTTGGGTTGAGCGAATCAAGACTTGGGAGAAAATTGATTAACTGAGTAGCAGAGCGAAACCCAACGAAGCTTTTAATAGCTAGAAATAAACTTGATAAAAGAGCCATAAATTATTTTTTGTAAAAGCTTGCTTCCCTCCGAAAAAGTAGTAGGTTGGGTTGAGGTCAATAAAGTTCCCCCCAAATTTGGGGGGCGGAGGGGGGCAGAGGCTAAATTTGAGGGCAGAGGAGGTAAATAAAATTAGATGTCTTTATGGGTAAAAGGTTTGGCATTTTCGCCGGAATAAGTCGCTGCAATATGACCATTTCCGACAACTTTATACTTATAGGTAACTAACCCTTCTAAACCCACTGGCCCACGCGGAGGCATTTGTTGAGTGCTAATACCAACTTCCGCCCCAAACCCATAGCGAAAACCATCGGCAAACCGAGTTGAACAGTTGTGAAAAACGCCCGCAGCATCAACAAAATCAAGGAATGTTTGGGCGGTTTCTGCGTCTTCCGTTACAATGGCTTCCGTATGTTTAGAACCGTAGGTGTTGATATGAGTAATTGCATCTTCTAAGGAGTCTACAATTTTAATGGATAAGATTAAATCGCAATATTCTGTAGACCAATCTTCGGCTGTAGCCGCTTTCATTGGGGTAATATTTTGAGTGCGTTCATCGCCCCGCAATTCAACGTTATGCTGTTGTAATTTCCCCACAACTTTAGGCAGAAATTCGGCTGCAATATCAGCATGAACTAACAGCGTTTCGACGGCGTTACAGGCTGCGGGATAATTTGTTTTGGCGTCAACAGTGATGTTAACCGCTTTCTCAAGTTCCGCTAATTTATCGATGTAAAAATGACAAATTCCGTCGGCGTGACCCAACACGGGAATTCGGGTATTTTCCTGAATAAATCTCACAAAAGCGTTGGAACCTCTGGGAATAATTAAGTCAACATATTCATCGAGTTTCAACAGTTCGATAATTTCTTCTCTAGTTGTTAACAGTTGAACTGCATTCGGATGAATAGCCGTTTTAGCGAGTCCGGCTTGAATGGCTTTTACCAACACCTGACAGGTATTTGTTGCTTCTTTTCCGCCTTTTAAAATCACACCATTTCCCGATTTTATTGCTAAAGCTGAAATTTGAATTACCGCATCAGGACGGGCTTCAAAAACCACCCCTAAAACCCCTAACGGACAAGTGACTCGTTTGAGAATTAATCCTTCATCTAGTTCTCTATGAATTTGAATATTACCAACAGGATCGGGTAATTTTCCCACATTTCTTAAACCCGTTATTGCACTTTTTAGCTTCGTTGCATCCATCTTCAACCGATGATATAATGGTTTAGGAATGGCATCAATTTCTGCTTGCTGACAGTCGGTTTTGTTGGCGGCGATAATATCCGCAGTAGCCGCTTCTAAGGCTTCGGCTATGGCTTCAATGGCCTGATTTTTTGCTTCTGTAGAAACAACCGCTAATTTTTGGGCGGCTTGACGGGTTTGTTGGGCGAGATCGGTTAGAGAGTGAGAAGTCATCATCTTTGTTGTTGATTCTTAATATTAGGTGAGAAAATTTGCGGTATTATAAATTTTAACTGAGTCGGTTGATTCATCAAACAATACATTTAAGACTTGAACTCAAACCCAGTAGAATTACTTATTATTTTAACAGATTTAGGAGAGTCAATCTAAGTCTAAAAAAAATCTAAAGTTTACTCTAATTGTTCAATCTGCTCATCAAAATAGAACTAACTCTCAATTTTCAACTCAATTTAGGATAAACTTATGGTAACGACGGCACGACCTCAAGAAAAAGTTAAAGTCAGCCAGACGAAACTGTTAATTAATAATGAATGGGTAGACAGCGTTTCTGGGAAGCGGTTTGAGACTATTAATCCCGCGACAGGAGAGGTGATTTGTGATGTCGCTGAAGCCGATGCTGCGGATGTGGAAAAAGCGGTAACAGCCGCCCGCAAAGCCTTTAATTCTGGAGATTGGCCGAATATGTCGGCAAGAAAACGGGGTGAACTTCTGTATAAATTAGCCGATTTAATCGAACAAAATAAGGAAGAACTCGCTTTTTTAGAAACCCTTGATAATGGGAAACCTATCGGCGAGTCGATGACAATAGATTTACCGTTTGCGATCGCTTGTTATCGGTATTATGCAGGTTGGGCGGATAAAATTCAAGGCAAAACCATTCCGGTTGACGGCCCTCATTTATGCTACACTCGCCATGAACCTGTGGGGGTTGTGGGTCAAATTATTCCCTGGAATTTCCCTCTCGTCATGCAAGCCTGGAAACTCGGCCCTGCGTTGGCTGCGGGAAATACTGTGATTCTAAAAACGGCGGAACAAACGCCACTTTCTGCCTTACGAATTGGGGAATTAATATTAGAAGCAGGCTTCCCGCCCGGAGTTGTAAATATTCTATCCGGTTACGGGCCTACTGCGGGTGCTGCGATTTCTCATCACATGGATATTGATAAAGTTGCGTTTACAGGTTCAACAGAAGTCGGACATTTAATTATGGAAGCGGCTGCTAAAAGTAACCTGAAACGAGTGACTTTAGAATTGGGTGGAAAGAGTCCGAATATTGTGTTTGCGGATGCTGATTTTGATGCTGCTATTGCCGGGGTTCATCTGGGTTTATTTTTCAATCAAGGGCAATGTTGTAATGCGGGTTCACGGGTGTTTGTGGAAGAAAGTTGTTATGATGAATTTGTGCAGAAATGTGCAGAAAAAGCCCAACAGCGCCGAGTCGGAGATCCCTTTGATGAAAACACTCAACAAGGCCCACAAGTTGATGATGTTCAGTTTGAAAGAGTGATGAGTTATATTGAGTCGGGAATACATGAAGGGGCTAAAGTTTTATGTGGTGGAAAACGTGTCGGCGATCGCGGTTATTTTATTGAACCGACGGTTTTTGCTGATGTTCAAGATCACATGAAAATCGCCCGTGAAGAAATTTTCGGCCCGGTAATGAGTGTGATCAAATTCAAAGATATTGAGGAAGTCATTCAACGGGCAAATGATACAATCTATGGTTTAGCCGCAGGAATTTGGACGAAAGATATCACAAAAGCCCATAAAGTTGCTCACAGTGTTCGGGCGGGAACGGTTTGGATTAATACTTACCATGCGTTTGATGTAGCGGCGCCTTTTGGGGGCTTTAAACAGTCAGGAATTGGCCGTGAATTGGGTGAGTATGGGTTGCAGCAATACACCGAAATTAAGACGGTAAATATTCGATTGTAAGTAGTATCAGAAACTGGGTTTCTTACAACTGCTTTTAGCTTGTCGCCTAGATTTTGAGTTGAGAAACCCGGTTTCTCCGTCTAAACTAAATCCTAAAAACCCGGTTTCTGATAGAAACCGGGTTTTTAATCCCCACTAAAAAAGAAAGATGGGTTAAACTTTCGCTAACCCATCCTACAGTTTTTTAGGTGTTATTTTAGGTGATTTCTAGATATTCCAAAGGGCTAAATAAGTATCATTTCCGCCTAAAGGATTGGGATTAATTGCACCGGGAGTAGTCGCAACTGCGGGTTTAGTAATGGTTGCAAAAATCGCTGCTGTACCATTGCCAACAGCAAAGCCATTAATACTTCCTGATGAACCATCGGTATCACCTGTTTGAGTTAACGGAGTCCAGAATTTTCGCACAGTATAATCAGGGGTTAATCCTAACACTGCGATTTCACCCAAAGTATAGTTTCCAACTGTTTCACCGTTAATTTGTTGAGTATCTCGGTTTTGAAGTTGAAAAGCAGATGAACCGCCAATATAGACATTTCCAACTTCATCGGCAGTGATAGAATTGGGGGTGAAACTATTCGGTTTTGTTCCGTTGTTGGTTAAGATAAATTGACCTCGTTCGATACTTCCATTTGTTGGATTAATTTTAGCATGGAAGGTGAATGAACCGGAACCTGCGCCGGAAAAATTGTTGTATTTATCGACATCAACTTTAGTGGCTAATGCTTGGCTAATATCTTCACCATCCCGTTGATAAACGTTATTTCCGCCGTCTGTTTTCCCCAAGAAATAGAGTCCGCCATTTTGTCCAAAAGTAATGCGTTCTCCGCGTGTATCTGCCCCTAAATTCTGTCCGGTAACTTGGGCTGCACTATAATCCCAAGTGTTCCAAATTTGGGTTAAATTGGTATCAAATGCGCGAATAAATGGTGTTTGTAAATCGGCACTGACTTGATTAAATCCGGTTAAATAGACTTGTTTTGTTGTGGGATTAATTGCAATATCAGCCGGACGAATATCGGTTCCGGTTAAGGTTGTTGTGGCTAATTGGGTTCCGGTTGAACTCCACAATGTAACGGTATCATTGCTATTTGTTAGTGTGGCAATGGTGCCATCATTTGCAACTGCAACTCGGTCAAATGTTCCTGTTTGTGACCATAAAACAGTTCCGGCATTTTGATTATAAACTTTAATCCCAAAACTGCCGACTGTGACAATTTCACCGCTATCTCGATCAACGTCCATATCGTTAACGACACCGCCTAAAGCTGTTGTTGAAAGGGGTGCTGTATTCCCATCTGTTAGGCGACGAATTTCACCTGCACCATTGAAATTTCCGGCAATAATAATCGCTTGATCGGTTGGAGAAATTTCAACCGCACTGGCTACATCATTATTAGCTGTTCCTAAGTAAGTTGCACTACTGAGTTGAAGATTATTGCTTGGATCATTATCAACAATTTGCAAGGTGGCTGTATTTTGAGTTCCCAAAATTACACCGCCTGTTGGTGCTTCTAATACCAAATTTAGGGATTCTATGGGTTCAAATGTGGTATCATTGATAATGGGAATTATCACGGTTTTTGCTGTACTATCCCCATCAGCAAAGTTAACAGTTATTGGTGCATTGGTATAATCTGATGGAGAAGTTGCTGTTCCGTTTGTTTGTGTGAGATTAACACTAACAGCGCCTTGACTTCCTTCGGTTCGGGTAACGGTAATTGCTGTTATTGGTGTGCCGTTTTCGTTAACACTAAATATAGGAGAACTAAAGTTAATTGTTCCTGCCATCAACACATCATTATCAACAATATTAACCGTAGAAATCGCTGTTCCTAAACTCGCGCCACCTGTAGCATTGGTTAACGTTAAATTAAACAATTCATTGCCTTCAACTAAGGTGTCATCAAGAATTGGAACGGTGAAAGTTTTACTGAGTTCAGCATCAGCAAATGTGAGGGTTCCTGATGTAGCAGTGTAGTCAATTCCCGCTAAAGCTGTGTTATTTTCGGTAGCATAATCAACAGTTACAGTTCCATCACTTCCCCCGGTTCTATTAACAGTAATTGTGGCGGTTGTTGCATTTTCATTCACGTCAATATTCGCCAGAGAAAAACCTAATGTTCCCGCAATAGGAGTAGGTGTTGGCGTCGGTTGAGGAGTAGGTTCGGGTGTTGGCGTCGGTTCAGGAATGGGTGAGGGAGTAGGTTCAGGAACAGGTTCGGGTGTTGGCGTCGGTTCAGGAATGGGTGAGGGAACAGGTTCGGGAGTAGGTTCAGGAACAGGTTCGGGAATGGGTGAGGGTGTTGGTGTCGGTTGATTATCTGAATCTGGTGATATAAAATCATCAGAATTCAAGGTGTTACTATTAACATTTTTGAGAATTGCCAAGAATTCATTTGTATTTTTATTTTGAATGATAGTATCACTGGAAAATTCATCGGTACCTTGATAGATATTCAAATCATCAAAGCTGAGTAAATTTAGTAACCCAATCGAATCTTGTTCGGAGTTGAAGTCATTGATAATATCGGCTTCAGTAATACTAAATCCTCCAGTTCCTTCACCCATATAAAATGTATCGTTTCCTTCTCCACCTGTAATTGTATCCGATCCGCGATCGCCAAATAGAGTATCATTTCCTAAGTCACCAAAAAGCAAATCGTTTCCCGCTCCTCCAGCAACGAGATCGCTTTCTTTTCCACCATAAAGAATATCATTACCATTGTTTCCGAGTACCTCATCTGAACCGCGATCGCCAAATAAGATATCATTACCAATATCACCAAATAGGATATCATTATTTTGACCTCCGGTTAAAGTATCATCCCCTTTTCCGGCATAAAGAGTATCATTTCCTTGATTTCCAACCAAAAAGTCATTCCCTTCATTTCCGCCTAAAATATCATCCCCACCTAAACCAAAAACGGTATCATCTCCTGCTAAACTAAATATTATATCGTTTGCTTCTGTTCCTAGAATGCTATCTGATCCTTGACTGGGAACTAAAGAGTTTATACTCAAAATTAAGTCAGATTCATTAGAGGAGGGAATAGTAACTGTATTAAATGTTTGTAAATCATTAGCAAAAGAAGTATCAAGGCTGTTTATAACTACAGCATCTAGATGATCATTACTGAGAATCATATAGATTCGTCTCCTAAAAGAAGGATAATTTGTTCTAACTTCTTTTTCGAGAATGACGAGATAGATCCGGAGATTTTAAAGTTGAAAAATAAAAATAAACTTGAACTTAAATAAGAGGTTTATACGGATAAAAATAGAATAAGAGATCATTTAAGATTGAGATTTTAAGTAAAATTAACGAGAAGCCGATGTGATTTAAAATACTAAGAGCAAAAATTATTTTCCTCCGATAAACTTTGAGGATTTATGAGCGGTTTTTATCTCCACTTTCTTCGAGAAGTGGGGGAGGGGGAAAAATCCGGTTTCTGAAGAAAACTACAGTTGATTTTAGAGTGAAAGTGCTTTCAATCTGATCACCTTTGTTTTAAAATAGATTTAGCTGAATGATAATAGGATAAAAATGACGATTTTGGGTAGCACTCAACCGGAACCAGACGAAAAAAGTTGGCAATATCAGTTAGATCGATTTGTTGACAATAATCAGCAAGAATTAGCAGCGTTAGCTTGGGGATTTTATCAAGAACAAACTGAACATGACAATACACTAGGAATTGATATCATACCAACCCCTCATTTTATTTCCTGTTCACGAGAAGCTCTTGAAAAATTGAATAACAGCGTGAATAATAAGCTGCAAGAAATCTTAGGATTAATCGATGGCTACCAACCTGAACAAGAGGTTTTAATGATTGGTTTTGCAAATAATGGCGTTAAACTGATCTATTTTGAACCGGAATTAAATCCGCCCGAATGTTTTGAAAAATCAGGTCAAAATATTGCGAGTTTATTAGAAAAACTAGAAGCCAAAATGCTTGCACAGATTCAAGTTTAGTTTTCAATAATGATTTCGTTGATCTCCCAGTCCAAACAGAACAAATCAATCGGCCCATTTGGATGAACAGCACAGTTAATTCCGTCCTGACCATGATAATATAAACAAACTTGGCAAGGTCGGGTTTGATCAAGTTGTTGCTGTAAATTTTCCCATTTATTTTGGGTAATCTTCAGGGTTCGACTTGCTAATAAATGATCGGGGTTAATTTCTAAGCTTTGCTGAAAGGCATTTAAAGCCGTTTTGTATAACTTGAGAATTTGATCACCTGATTTTTGCCAAGCAGAAGTTCGATTTTCGTAGAATTTAATGAGTTTTAGCGTTAAAATACCATATCTAAACCAAGCATCAGCCGAGAAGGTTGTTGTAGAACCTTTAGCCTCGAGTAAGACTCGTTTAATGGTTTGTAAAAGTTCGCGAGTTTGCCAAGGCTTACTCACATAAGCTTCGGCGTGTTTGATACCTTCATAAATTGCCAGTTGTTGTTCTTTTCCGGTGATAAAAACAACGGGTATATTCTGTGTTTTGGGGTTGGCTTTAATTAAACGACAAAGGCGATAGCCATCAATTCGAGGCATGACAACATCCAACAAAACCAAATCAGGACAAGTCGCTTGCAGTTTATTCAAAGCATCAATCCCATCATAAGCTTGAATGACATTCATTCCATTCCAAGCTAACTGATAGGAAATACATTCTCGCTGACTGTGAGAATCTTCGACAATTAAAACAGTGTTCATGGGTTCAAGGGCAGGATCACGATTAGGCACAAATCATCAACTCTTGTTATGAGTTTACCCAGTTTGACTCCTATTGTTGTCGCCCTTCCTAAAAATTTTACATAAAATTTTGCTCAATGACTGCAACCAAATTTTATGATAGAAAGTTTAAAATATGCTGTGCAGTGATTTGGGGCTGTTCTAGATGGGGGACATGACCACAGTTTTTAATCCAGATTAATTGAGAATTAGCGATCGCTTTTTGGAATTTTTGGGCATCTGCTGTCCCTAAAATTCGATCATTTTCCCCCCATAAAATTAATGTTTGCTGCTGAATTTCACTTAACTTTTTACCAAAAGCCCCATATCCGCCACTTTTAGTAAAGCTAATTAAAGAACGATTCCAAACAGGCATTTCTAAATGCAAGGCTGCACAAACTTGGGCATCGGGAGAAGCAAAGGTTTGATCAAAATAAGCCGTTTCACTAATTCCCTGTCTGACTTTAGGATTGCGTAAAAATTCAGTCGCCAGATTGTCTAAAGGAGGAAACAAAAACTTTCCTAAAATCGGCCCAGAACTCATTCCGGCACTTCCAATTAAAACTAAAGATTGAACCGCTTCGGGATAAGTTAGCGTAAAATCAAGGGCTGCTGCACCGCCCATTGAAGTGCCAACTAACATCACAGGCTGATTAATTAAAGTCTTCCAAAAATAGTATAAATGAGTCGAGATTGCTTGAGGATTGATGATGATATTAACATCTCGTTCAGTAAACCCAAATCCTAATAAATCAACCGCCCAAGTCTCATTGTTAGCTGCTAGTCGCGGCAATAATCGTCTAAACTCTAGTACCGAACTATCGAAACCATGCAACAGTAAAATCGGCGTTCCTTGACTCCCTTGATGAACATAACGGGTGAGAATGGGTTCTTTTCTCAAGGGCGTAGAAATGGGGTGAGATTCGATTTGTTGGGCGAGGGTAATTGAAGTTAATTCAGTCAGTTTTTGGACTGGGGCCGGAAGAAAACTAGGAAACATGATAGAGTCTAAAAAGAGTTAACCTTTGATGCCTGTGACTAGAGCTATCATACCAAATCCTAAGATAATTACACCAGAAATTTGGTTAACCGCTTTCAGGGTGCGATCGCTAAATTTTTCTCGAAATAAACTCACCCCACTCGCCAACAACAACCACCAAGATGCTGATCCGATAAACACGCCCAAGACTAAAATAACAGCATCTAGATAATGATTTGCAGTGGCGAGTCCCAATCCCGCAAAGATAGCTAAAAAAGATAAAATCGTCATAGGATTGGTAATCGTCAAGAAAAAAGTTGAAGCAAAAGCCCCAGCAATTTGATTGGATGTTGCGGCTTCCGTTGCGGGTTTTTCTAAAAAAGTTTTCCAGCCCAAATAACAGAGAAATAATCCGCCAAAAATCTTGAATAAAACCTGTTGACTGACTAAAAAATTAGACACTAAACTCAACCCAAATCCCGCAATACAGCCATACATTGCATCCGCCGTCGCCGCCCCTAAACCGGAGATAAACCCCGTTTTTTTTCCATAGGTTAAAGAACGACGAATACATAAAACACCAATCGGCCCGACTGGGGCTGCAATAGAGAAACCCACCAACAAACCTTTTAAGAAAAAACTAATTTCCATAAACCTACTCAACTTCACGTTCAAAGGGAGGTAGCGGAATTGCTGAAGTCTCTTTTGATGTCGATAAAACAACCGTTGTGCGAGTTCTTAAAATGCCCGAAATACCTTTAATTTGTTCACTGACAATTCGTTCTAAATGACGAGTATTCTGACAGCGAACCTTCAATAAATAGTCATCATCCCCGGTGACGTGATGACATTCCATCACTTCGGATATTTCCTGAATTCGTTGCAAAAAAGCGTCGCGATATTGCGGTTGTTGTAGAGTAACAGCAATAAAAGCCATGAGTTCACAACCGACAGCTTCAGGGTTAATACGGGCGTTGTACCCTTGAATGATACCTCGTTCCTCTAGGCGCCTGACTCGTTCGGCGGTTGCAGGTGCAGACAGCCCCAAGAGGGTGGCCAGTTCAGACCAGGTGATGCGACCCTGAACCATAAGATGCTGAATCACCTTATTATCTATTGCATCCACAGTAATTTACCTTTTTTTCGTAAGTATATATTTAATATACCATATAAAACATTGAGAAAAAATCAAAGCTACCCTAGAATCTCCTAGAGTAGCCTGATTAAGATTAAGTTTCTCAGATGAGAACGATCAACTAGGCGATCGCAGCGACTCGAACATCATTATTTCCTAAGAGTTCTTGCAGCTCCTCCGAGTCAACCGTCTCTTTCTCGATCAACATTTCTGCCAATTTATCCAGAACGTGGCGATTTTCCATCAACACATTTTTAGCACGAACGTAAGCTTCATCAACTAACTTACGAACTTCATCATCAATGGTTGCGGCTGTTTCTTCGGAGAAATCCCGCTCAGACATGATATCACGACCGAGGAACACATTCCCCTGTTGACGACCCAAAGCCACAGGCCCCAAACGGTTACTCATCCCATAACGGGTAATCATTTGACGCGCCACACGAGTCACCTGTTGCAAGTCGTTAGAAGCGCCAGTGGTGACTTCTTCTTCGCCGAAAACAATTTCTTCCGCCAGACGTCCGCCTAAAGCAACGGCCATCTGATTTTGCAAATAAGAACGACTGAACAACCCAGAGTCCATGCGATCTTCACTGGGCATAAACCAGGTTAACCCACCCGCACGACCACGAGGAATAATGCTGATTTTTTGTACCGGGTCGTAGTCTGGCATCAACGCACCGACTAACGCATGACCCGCTTCGTGGAAGGCGACTAAAGTTTTGCGTTTTTCGCTCATTACCCGATCTTTCTTCTCGGGGCCTGCGAGTACGCGGTCAATGGCGTCGTTCACCTCATCCATTGAAATTTCGGTTAAGTTGCGACGGGCCGCCAAAATAGCCGCTTCGTTGAGTAAGTTCGACAGGTCAGCCCCGGTAAACCCAGGAGTCCGACGGGCAATTTTTTCGAGATCTACGTCTTTAGCGAGGGTTTTGCCGCGTGCATGAACCCGCAGAATTTCCAGACGACCCGCGTAGTCAGGACGATCAACAACAACCTGACGGTCAAAACGACCCGGACGCATTAACGCTGCATCCAAGACATCAGGACGGTTGGTGGCGGCAATAATGATAATTCCGGTATTGCCTTCAAAACCATCCATTTCGGTGAGTAACTGGTTGAGGGTTTGTTCCCGTTCATCGTTACCACCACCTAAACCCGCACCCCGTTGACGACCAACGGCGTCAATTTCATCGATGAATACAATACAGGGAGCGTTGGCTTTGGCTTGTTCAAACAGGTCACGGACGCGGGACGCACCCACACCGACGAACATTTCTACAAATTCTGAACCGGAGATACTGAAGAAAGGAACACCTGCTTCACCCGCGACGGCTTTGGCGAGGAGGGTTTTACCGGTTCCAGGAGGGCCGACTAACAGCACGCCTTTGGGAATTTTCGCACCAACGGCGGTAAAGCGATCGGCGTTTTTCAGGAAGTCTACCACTTCGCTGAGTTCGAGTTTGGCTTGTTCAATTCCGGCTACATCCCCAAAGGTGACTTGAGTTTGGGGTTCCATTTGAACTCGCGCTTTAGACTTGCCAAAGTTCATGGCTTGGCTTCCGGGGCCGCTTTGGGCGCGACGCAACAGGAAAAATAAGCCAACTAACAGTAAAATAGGGAAGAATAAGCTGCTGAGAGCTTTGAACCAGAAACCCTCATCACTTTGAGGCATCACGGAAATGTCAACGTTATTCTGACTCAGAATATCGATCAAGCCGGGATCGGGAGGAAGGTTAACCATGACTTTGGAACCATCTTCAGCCGTAACCAGGGCTTTAGAGCGATCAGCACTCAGGCTAACCCGCTCAACTTGCTTATTTTCGACTTCCTGAATGAAGGTACTATATTTCCAAGTTTCCCGTGTTTGAGGTTGTTTATCAAAGAAGGCGGTTGCCAGGGCGATGACAACGATTGCTAAAAGTGCGTATAAGCCTGCGTTTCTCCAGCGTTTGTTCACCGGGGTCTATCCTCCTAATGTTGCTCCGAGTCCTGTGGACTCTGGTATCTTTTTTATTATGTTTACCAATCTTAACGTATTTTTCACCAATCCTGGGGATCGCGATCGCAAGTTCGACGTTCGGTGTAAGGTTGTACGGTGAGATTGACTCGTTATCGGTTACGACAGGAGCAATTACAATGAAGACCCACAGATTTTAGATGCTGCTGTAATCCATACTTCAACAGACATCTACTCATTAACAAGGATGATTCTCTGATAGGTTTATAAGAGAAATGAGAATTCAATCCAATTTCGTTAGAGCATACACGGCAAAAGACCAATTTATTATTCAGAATCATCGGCGAGAACCAAACTGTGAATAACTCTAATTCCTCAAGCACTAGGTTTTGCAAAATTTGTGAAAACACTTCTTCAAAGTTTTCTGAAGCTACAATTTTAAATCGCTATGATATTAGTTATTTTCAGTGTTCGGTCTGTGGATTTGTGCAGACTGAAGATCCATTTTGGCTGCAAGAAGCTTATTCTAGTCCGATTGCTGCCAGTGATGTTGGATTGGTTTCTCGAAACTTACAACTTTCTCAAGTTACTGAAAAGTTAATCTTATCGAATTTTCACCCCCAGGGAAAGTTTTTGGACTATGGTTGTGGTTATGGTTTGTTAGTGCGGTTAATGCGTGATTCAGGACTCGATTTTTACGGTTATGATAAATATTGCCAGAATCTATTTGTTAAAGGGTTTGAGGGAACCGTGAAAGAAAGATATGAATTGGTCACTGCTTTTGAGGTTTTTGAACATTTTGTCGATCCGATTCAAGAAATTGAAGAACTGTTGAAAATTTCTAGAAATATATTCTTTAGCACGCAACTATTACCAGGGCATAATCCCCAGCCAAATGAATGGTGGTACTACGCCCTTAACGAAGGTCAACATATTGCCATCTATACTCAACAATCATTGGCTGAAATTGCCAAACGATTTGATCTAAATTTGTACTCTGATGGGAATAGTTTACATTTATTAACCGAAAAAAAATTAACGGAATTTTCTTGGATAAACTCTATATCTATTCATCAATCAAAGTCACAGCTTCCATCTTTAATTGAAAAGGATTTTTCCAAAGCAGTGGAAGGCTCTAAAATTAAACAAAAACTAAATGATACTTTAAAAATTATTATTGATGGAGCATTTTTTCAAATTACAAAAACGGGAATTTATCAAGTTTGGGTTTCCTTGCTCAAAGAATGGAAAAACTATGGATTTGCTAAAAATATTATCGTTTTAGATCGAGCGGGAACGGCTCCGAAAATTCCGGGAATTGAGTATCGAACGATTCCGGCTTATGACTATAGTAAAACCAACGAAGATCGACAAATGCTTCAGGAAATTTGCGATCAAGAACAAGCGGATTTATTTATCTCTACTTATTATACAACGCCACTAACAACACCCTCAGTATTCATGGCTTATGACATGATTCCTGAACGTTTGGGATTAAATCTCAATGATCCGATGTGGCGAGAAAAACATTATGCAATTCGACAGGCTTGTGCTGCAATTTCTATTTCTGAAAATACAGCTCGTGATTTAACACATTATTTTCCTCAATTTTCTTCTGATAAAATTACTGTTGCTCATTGTGGAACGAAACCCATCTTTACTCCAGCATCAACGGAAGAAATTCAAAACTTTCAATCAAAATATGGGATTGCAAAACCTTACTTTATTTTAGTTGGGGAGCGAGTGGGAGCCGGAGGATATAAAAATACAATCTTGTTTTTTCAAGCCTTTGCTCAACTTGCGAATAAATTGGACAGAGAAATTGTTTGTGTGGGTGGAAGTGCTGAAATAGAACCCGAGTTAAAAGCTTATGTTCAAGATAGTCAGGTTCATCAACTGCGGCTCAGTGATCAGGAGTTAAAAGCTGCCTATTCCGGTGCAATTGCTTTAGTTTATCCCTCAAAATATGAAGGCTTTGGAATTCCAATTATTGAGGCGATGGCTTGTGGTTGTCCAGTCATAACCTGTAGAAATGGTGCAATTCCAGAAGTAGCGGGAACTGCTGCAATTTATGTCAAAGATGATGATGTTGAAGAATTAGTTCTGGCTTTAGAGACTGTTCAAGAATTAGAAAGGCGTCAGTCTTTAATATCGGCAGGTTTAACCCAATGTCAAGGCTTTAATTGGTCAACAATGGCAAATATTGTCAGTTCAACTTTGGTTAAAATAGCTCAAAAAATAAAGACATCAAATATAAATAAAAAAACGCACTTTCAGAAGTTTACCTATTCCAAACGCAGTCATTTTAATGAATTTCGTCGCTTTGGATATTATACAACTCTCAATCCTAATCAGTGCGATCTTAAAGCCTATCAAGATTTATTAATTTATAATCTGATTATCGAACATCTCCCTCCCGCATCTAAACTCTTAGAAATTGGGGGTGGAAATTCCCGAGTGATTCAAGCGTTAAAACAGGATTATGAGTGCTGGAATCTGGATAAATTAGAAGGTGCTGGAAATGGCCCAACTCAAGTTGATAATCAGTTAGGTTATCGTTTGATCAAAGATTATATTGGGAATTTTAACTCAGAACTTCCTTCAGAATATTTTGATGGTGTCTTCAGTATTTCTACTTTAGAACATATTCCTGAAGATGAAACAAACTATCAAAGAATTTGTCAGGATATAGATAGAGTATTAAAGCCAGGAGGATGGTCTTTTCATTGCTTTGATATTGTGATCAAGCCTCAAGAAGTTTGGACAAATAAACTTTTAACCTACCTATTTAATCAGCTTAAAACTCTGAATCCTTTAATTCCTTTTGAACAAATGCGGCAGGATTCAGATTTATATGTCATGCCTGAATTAGCTTATAATCACTACTGGCAGCATATAACCCAAAAATCTTATCAAGAATTTGGTAAACCTGCTTCCTACAATATTTTCTGGCAAAAACAATCCCAGCATAAACAAGTTTCATCTCCACAGATCAGGATACATCAGTCTTTACCTAAAATTTCAATTGTTACTCCTTCTCTCAATCAAGCTGAGTTTTTAGAAGCCTGTATTGACTCAGTTTTAAGTCAGAACTACCCGAACTTAGAATATATTATTATGGATGGGGGAAGTGTAGATGGTTCGGTGGAAATTATCAAAAAATATGAAAAGTATTTAACTCATTGGCAAAGTCAATCCGATGGGGGTCATTATGCTGCAATCAATAGGGGATTTAGCCAAACAACAGGGAATATTATGGCTTGGTTAAACTCTGATGACAAATACCATCCAGATGCTTTGTTCAAAGTCGCGGCTGTTTTTACTCAATATCAACAGGTTGAATGGATAACAGGAATTCCAACAGAATGGAATCAACAAGGAAAAGGAATTCAACATCCAAGCTATCAGCTTCCTTGGTCAAGAAAACTCTTATTAGAAAAGCAAAATGTTCGAGATAATCCTCAACTTCAACATCTATGGATTCAACAAGAAAGTACATTCTGGAAAAGATCGTTATGGGAAAAAGCAGGAGAGAAGTTACAAAATAATCTGCAATTAGCGGCAGATTTTGAACTGTGGTTACGTTTTTCTCGTTATGCTCCTTTGTATCGAGTTCAGGCGTTAATTGGAGGTTTTCGTGTTTATAATAATCAACGTTCAAACCTCTATAAACAGCAGTATTTTCAAGAAGTTGAACAGGTGGCAACAGCCGAATTACAATTGATTCAGCAAGGATTGTATAAGGCTGAAATTCCTACACCGGAAGTTCTTCGACTCAATGAAGAAGATATCATTGAGCTGAAAAAAATGGCTAATATGATCAGTTCATCTCTTTTAAATATAGTTCAAGACATCAAAGAAAAAATAACAATTGTTACCAGCATCGCACCGAACAACCTAGAAAAACAAAAAACTGCGATCGCCAGTTGGAAATCACTAGGCTTTTCTGTCGTATCCCTCAATACTTCTTCGGAAATTAAACAGCTTCAAACTTTGTATGAGAATGTAACTTTTCATCCCGTTACTCGTGATGCTGAAGCAGAAGTTGGAAAACCCTTAATCTATCTCGATGATATTCTTAGTTTTTTACAGGGTCAAAACTCTAAAGTTTGTGGAATTGTTAATTCAGACGTGCAGCTAAAAGCCGATGAAAAATTTTATTCTTGGGTTCTAGAACAAGCTGAAAATGCCGTTGTTTTTGGTTCTCGCATCGATATTGAGTCTTCTAATGAATTGCCAGGAGAAATTTATGATAAAGGGTTTGATTTCTTCTTCTTTAACCAGCAATTTTTAACAGCATTTCCCAAGACTTCATTTTGCTTGGGTTTACCTTGGTGGGATTTTTGGGTTCCTTTAATCGCTTTACAACGAGGATGGACGTTAAAACGCCTGGTGACACCGATTGCTTATCACCTTAAACATTCTGTGAATTACAGTAATGAAAATTGGCAAAAATATGGTATTTTGTTTGTTGAGTTTTTCAATAGTCAATTATCAAGCCAACTTCGAGAACAGCAGAAAATTAATCCCGTTCAATTGCAAGGAAACTTAATTAAAATTGCTAATCAATTTATTGAACAAGTTCTCACACAATCTATCACTCTAGAATATCAACCTTTTGTGAGTGAATCTGATGTCAGTCATAGCAGTCAGCAACACAACCCGTTACTATCTGTAGAACCCCAAAATCAGATCATTGCCGAAAATAGAAAGAGAATATTTCCGAGTATTGAACTTTTAAATCCTCATCTTCAAAGACCCTTATTTTCGGTAATGATTCCCACCTTTAATAAAATTAAATATCTCGAACAAACCCTGAAAAGTGTTCTAGAACAAGCATTCACTCCAGAGGAAATGCAGATAGAAGTGATTAATGATCATCCAGATGCGACAATACAATCAGAACTAGAAGCAATTGTCAATCGAGTTAGCAACCGAGTTAAATTTTATCGTCATCCTGAACAAAATATTGGTCAAACTGCAATCTTTAATTTGTGTTTACAACGCGCTCAAGGATATTGGATTCATTTATTACATGATGATGACTTTGTGTTACCCGGATTTTATCAAAGTTTCCGAACTGCAATTGAACAAAATCAAAAGATTGGTGCTGCATTTTGTCGTCACTTTTATGTTGATGAAAACAATCGTCAGCGATCTCTATCATTTTTGGAACGAGAAACACCCGGTTTACTCGAAAATTGGCTAGAAAAAATTGCAACGTCTCAACGTATTCAACCCTCTTCAATTGTTGTTAAACGAAGTACCTACGAACGTTTAGGAGGTTTCTGTAAAGAAGCTGGATCAGCAGCAGATTGGGAAATGTGGAAGCGAATTGCAGCTTATTTTCCCATTTGGTATGAACCTAAAGCACTCGCTTGTTACCGCTTACATTCGACTTCTTGGACATCTCGCTTATTGCAAACGGGAGGGAATATTTTAGATACCCTCCAATCTATTGAAATTTCACAGTCTTATCTTCCACCAGAAAAAGCAGAAACACTCTCTAAACAAGCCCGAGAACATTATGCGTTTTATGCGTTAAATACGGCGAAACAAATGTTAGGAGTGGGGGAAGAAAAAACAGCGATCGCACAAATTAAAGCAGCAGTACAATGTAGTCAGTCTCAGCCTGTCAAAGATGCGATTATTCAGCTATTCAGTTCAGAAATATGGGGTTCTCAAGACTTAAATGGTATTTTGAAAGAAGTAACAACTCTATCAGAACAATATCGCCAAAATCCCAAAAATATAACTGTTTTAGATAAACTGCGAAAAATCCGCCAAACATTAGGACAATTTTGGCTGAATACATCCTTGGAAAAATTAGATAATTTTTATACAGAAGATTGCGGAAAAATTCACCAAACCTTACTCAATACTGGGATAAAAAATGAACCGTTAACTGAAGATGAACAGTTAGCTGTTAATCAATGGATAGCCTATCTTTCTCAGGGTTTAAATCAACCTAATGCTATCCCACATCTCCTCGCCACAATGTTGTATTGCTATCCCCATCAACTCCCCTCTCAATGGTACAAAAACGCTCCTATTCCCAACTGGTTTGTGAATGATTATCTGACATTTATGCTGACACCACCTCATTTCTTTCAGCAAACCGGAGAAGTTGAACGTTATTATTCTTATCTGAAAGGATGGGTTGACTATCTTCATAGTCGAATCTTTAGTGATAAAACCTCAAAAACTTGGCAAGATATCGCTAATGTGTTTCTGCTTAGAATGAACGCGATTCCGCTTTATTTTAGTTCTGAAAATCTCAAAGATATCTATATAAAACGAGCGGAAATTATGGAGTTAGCGCTCTTAAGTCAGGGTAATAAACTAGATTATACCTTTCCGAAACGCTCTGAAAGCCTAGATAAAATTCGTTTAGGAATTCTCAGCACTCACTGGAACCCCCAAACGGAAACCTATTCAACGTTACCTGTTTTTGAACATCTTGATAGAAATCAGTTTGAAATTATTCTCTACACTTGTCAAATCAACAATCATCCTCTGGAAAAATATTGTCAGAGTCGTGCGGATCGTTGGATCAAACTTCCTCAAAAATTAAGCGATCAAGTAAAAACCATTCGTGCTGATGATTTAGACATCCTTTTAATTGGTACAAATGTAACCGCAGTCACCCATTCTATTACCCTGTTAGCGTTACATCGACTCGCAAGAATTCAAGTCACTTCGACTTCTTCTTGTGTGACAACGGGAATGCGAAATATTGATTATTATATCTCTGGAAATTTAACGGAATCTCCCCAAGCACCCCAACAATATAGTGAAAAATTAGCCGTCATTGAAGGAACTGCACATTGTTTTAATTACTACGCTATCCCACCTGCTCAACCAACAGTTCATCCTCAACGTTCTGATTTTAAACTTGATGAAAATACGGTTGTTTTTATCTCGGGTGCGAACTTTTATAAAATTATACCGGAGTTGAGAGAAACTTGGGCAAAAATTCTGGCAAAAGTTCCGAATTCTGTTTTAATTCTCTATCCCTTTAACCCCAACTGGACATCTAATTATGCTCGAATTCCTTTTCTCAATACCCTCAAAACCGCTTTTGAACGTTACAATGTTAAACCGAGTCGTCTGATGATTTTAGACACTCAACCCAGTCGAACGGATATTAAACAATATCTAAAATTAGCAGATGTTTATTTAGATTCCTATCCCTTTTCTGGGGTGAATTCTTTGGTTGATCCATTAGAAGTTGGTTTAGTAACCATTACTCAAGAGGGTGATTCTTTCCGTTCAAAAATGGGATCATCTTTATTAAAATACCTAGCTTTAAATGACTTAATTGTTGACAGCGAAGATGCTTATATTAACTTAGCAGTTCAGTTGGCGACAGATGCTAAACTCCGACAAAAATATAGTCAAAATATTGCAGAAAAAATGCAGAAAAATCCTCCATTTTTAGATAGCTATCGTTATTCTAAAAAGATGGAGTCGCTATTTAAGCAACTGTTCAATACTTTGAAACAACAGCAAGAATTTCCTGAAATTCCTCTCAACACAGCGATCGCCAGACGAGACTATTTATCGGAGTTAGTTCATCATATTAATCTCTACACACTTAATCCCTCTGAGGAAGCTATTATCGAACGTTTACGGCAACTTCGTAAAGTGATGGCGGAATATTGGTTAAAAATTTCTCCTGATCAATTAGAAGAAGTTTACAAAGGACATATGGGAAATGGTTATCAAGTGTTACTCAGTCGCGGAATTCAGCATGAAGCTTTAATCGAAGCTGAACGTCAATTTGTCGATGAACTTACTCAAGTCGCAACGGGTTTAAAACATCCAAATTCACTCAACTGTTTAATGGCGGCTATGTTGTATTATGTCCCCGGAAAAATGTTAGTTCGAGATGCAGAGAAACGTTTACCCAGTTGGTTAATAAAAGACTATCAAACGGTATTTGAAAATCAACAAGCTTTGCAGAAAGTTGAACAGACATTAGCCGCAGCACAGGTAAAACTCACACCGGAAACCTTAACTCAAAATACTCTTGATCTTCAAAATAAACAATATCAGAATCGCCTACAAGGTTGTCTAAACTTATATCGTATTGATCCGTCCAATCAATCTGTTGTAGAAGAATTACGTCAAATTCGGCGACAACTAGCAGATTTTTGGTTAACTCTAGCAGAAACGGAGTTAGAATCAGTTGAGCAAAGTTCTATCGGAAAATGTTCTCAACTTTTCTATAGAAGTGATTTTATCGGCGAACCGTTAACGGAAACCGAACAGGAATTTTATCAACAATTAATAACTCAGTTGAGTCAGAGATCAAAAGCTCAAAAAACTGTCAATTTTATCTTAGCTGCAAGGCTTTATTCCCCTCTTGAACCATTGCAAATTCCCGAACTTTTAGCTTTACCTTCATGGCTACACTAGGGAGAATTCATCAATATCCCTACCAATGTAGGGGCGGGTTCAGTCGAGATTTATGTCTCTCACAAACCAGCTTAATAAACCCGCCCAACCCCTCACGAGTTTTTTCAGTGTAAGGGTGGGTTCAACCGAGATTGAGCTCTGTAGCCCAAAAATCAACGGACAGACTGAGTTTTTAAAGAATTTTTGGGGAAAGTTTGAAATTTCAGTGCGCTTATTTAATAATAAGATCTGTACTACGACATCATCATCAAAAATGCCTTTACCCACTGAGCTAAAAACCTTAGAAGGACATCCCCTTTCACCCGAGAGACTGGCCAATAAAGTCATCCTTTTTGTCAACGTTGCGAGCAAATGTGGCTTAACACCTCAGTATAAAGGTCTAGTGGCACTACATAATGAATTTGCAGCTCGTGGCTTTGAAATTGTTGGCGTTCCTTGCAACCAGTTTGGCGCTCAAGAACCCGGTACTCCCGAAGAAATAAAAACCTTTACTCAAAGCAAGTACGAAGTAGATTTTACCCTACTGGAAAAGCAAGATGTTAACGGAGCAAAGCGCAGTTCTTTATATCAATTTCTCATCGGTGAAGGGCCAGATATTGCCTGGAACTTTGGTAAGTTTTTGGTGGGGCGAACAGGTGAAGTCGTCGCTCGTTTTGAACCTCAAATTGCTCCAGATGATCCGAGTTTACGGGCTGAAATCGAAAAAGCTCTCTCATAGTTTTGAGCGGTATCGCCAGCTAAACAAAGCTTAGAACAGATCCTCGTCTTCAGCGCAAGCAAGACGGGGAAAATGTAAAATCATCAGTCAGTTTGAAGTGACTCCGATGTAAAATATTAACAGACGAAAAACCACTAAGACACAAGGAACACCAAGAGCGAGTTTTAGAGTCTTTGTGTCGTGGGGGTGAATTTACCCATCCCAAAAATCCCATCAGTATAACACATTTTTTGCATTAGTATTAGTGTAAAATAGAGTTAAGTTTTAATCTTCCTAATGAAGATAAATTTTCATTGAGTTTATATCAAAGGTGAGAGAACCTATAATTTTTAGATCTTCTTTTCTCAGTCTCCTCTCTCTTGAGTTATAAAACCCGTTGAACTTCTATCCTCAAAAATATTTCTTAAGCCAGAGGTAAATAATTAGCTATTTTTTTACAGTATTAAACAGCAAGTTAAATTGCAAAATAACAGCCATAAAATCTACAGGAGAGTTTGCATGATTAGAAGATTAATAGGCGCTATCAAATCTACTTCTTTGAAAAGTGTTTTAACTATTGTTTTAGCGGGGATTTTAGTCGTTGTTACAACGGCTTGTAATGCTAAACCTCCGGCTCCTAATATTACAGGTTCGGGAGAATATCACAGCAGTAAAGGACAGCAGAAAGAGCTTTATGCACCTGTTCAGAAGAAGAAATCAGGTGGAATGTATCCTTATGAAGATATGGATACAGAACCGAGCAATTACACAAAACGCAAGGCTAATGAGTTAGTAGAAAATGCAAAGAGAAATGTTAGCAAAGTGAATGGCCCTGAAGAATTTGCCGAAAATTACAGACAGGGAACCCCACTGAATGAACGAGTGCAAAATATCTCCGAAGATGTCGGTCAGTCTGCTAAACAGTTCACAGAAGATGTAGCATCTGGAGCAAAACGCAACGTTCAGAAGTTGAAAGAAAATACTCAAAACGCTATCGAACACCCGGAAACTTTTGTTGATCACTTACAACGGTAAGTTTGAGAAAAAATAGAATCTTTACAAGGGGCTTAAGCCCCTTGTTTTTAACTGATCTAAACCTTAAAAACTTGCATAACCAAATGTCACATCAAATTTACGACACCAAATCCCAACAGACTTATATTGACTGATATCCAGATTATCCGGAAGTAGATACCGTTGCGCTCCCTCAAAACTTTGTAGAGAGGTCAGTGTCATATATTCTTCTTTTTTAGGTTTAACTGGAATTGTGCTATTTCGATGTAAAATGACATTAACATCAGGGCCTTGAGCTGTGGTAAATGCACCATCAAATTCTAAATACCGTTTACCATTTTCAGTAACAATCCGAGCCATTCCTTTCGTGGGATGATCCTGTTCAACTGTTACAAAAGAACCCGTTGCAATAATATTATTATTTTGAGCGATCAATGGAGTTGCAGCCGAGGCGGGAAGCGTCGAAGCGACAGAGGTCAAAGCCACTTCACCGATCACTGTATTTAAGAGAATAACAGAAGCGATACTAACCGTTTTTAAAGTGTTGATGAGCATAAACTTATCTCCGTTTCCGATTTCCTTACATTCACTAAGATAGAAGCTAAACTTGGGAAACAGATGATATGTAAAATAGAAAATGCTGAAAATTAATGAAATTGACCTCAGACCCTTCTCAGGGTTTTCTCACATTTTGTCTCTATTTCCAAGAGAACTCGCTACAATAGAAGGTTGAATATAGAAGATTGCCAGTGACGAGCTGCTCTAAACCCCATGCCCTTACCGATTGTCGCAATTATTGGACGCCCAAATGTAGGTAAATCTACCCTGGTAAACCGCCTCACTGAAAGCCAAGAAGCCATTGTTCACGATCAACCGGGGATGACTCGCGATCGCACCTATCGCCACGCCTATTGGCAAGATCGAGAGTTTTCGGTGGTCGATACCGGAGGCTTGATTTTTGATGATGATACCGAATTTTTGCCCCTGATTCGTGAACAGGTGATGGTCGCTTTAGCAGAAGCCACAGTCGCGATTTTTGTAGTAGATGGACAAGTCGGGCTAACGGGGGGAGATGAAGCGATCGCCAGTTGGTTGCGTGAACATTCGGTTCCGGTACTCTTAGCCGTGAATAAATGCGAATCTCCCACAGCCGGCTTAATGCAATCGATGCAATTTTGGGAACTTGGCTTAGGAAATCCTTTCCCCATTTCCAGCATACATGGCAGTGGGACAGGCGAGTTACTCGATGAATTAATCCAATATATTCCCCGCCGTGATGAAATCGAAGAATCCACCGAAATTCGAGTGGCAATTGTCGGGCGTCCGAATGTTGGAAAATCCAGTTTATTGAATGCCTTTTTAGGAGAAAATCGCGCCATTGTTAGCCCGATTTCTGGTACAACTCGGGATGCGATCGATACCGTCGTTGAACGCAACGAAAAGACTTACCGTTTAATTGATACAGCCGGAATTCGTCGCAAAAAAAATGTCGAATATGGGGCGGAATTTTTTGGCATTAATCGTGCCTTTAAAGCCATTCGTCGAGCCGATGTTGTGCTGTTAGTGCTTGATGCCGTTGATCGCGTCACCGAACAGGATCTCAAGTTAGCAAATCGCATCGTAGAAGAAGGTCGCGCTTGTGTAATTGTCGTCAATAAATGGGATACCGTTGAGAAAGATACCTACACCATTTTAGAATACGAACGAGAAGTCAAATCAAGACTGTATTTCATCGAATGGGCGAAAACCATTTTTGTCAGTGCCTTAACCGGACAACGAGTAGAAAAAATTATCGATTTAGTCGATCAAGCCGTCGCCGAACATCAACGCCGCGTTAGTACCGCCGTGATTAATGACGTGATCGAAGAAGCCGTCAGGTGGCATTCTCCCCCCACCACTCGCCAGGGTAAACAAGGGAAAATTTATTATGGGACTCAAGTCAGTAGCCAACCGCCAACACTGGTATTATTTGTCAATGATCCCAAACGATTTAATGAAAATTACCGTCGTTATATGGAAAGTCAATTTCGCCAACAATTGGGCTTTTTAGGCACACCTATTCGGTTAATTTGGCGCGGGAAACCAGCCCGAGAAGTCGAACGCAATACAGCCAACCGAGCCACAAAAGTTTAACTCTCACCAGTCTTTGCAGTTGACAGTTGTAGGGGCAATTGATGAATTACCCGTACCAGTTCTTTTCCTTGTCCGGCAGTCGTAACCTATTCTTTGTTCACTGTTCACTGTAGCCTATTGACTACAACCTCTTTACTGGTCACTGATAACTCTCTTACGAACTTCGCTCTCGGCGGAAACCGCCGGGCCGCGAGTTCGCGCTGTTCACTGATAACTGTCCCCTGTTCCCTGCTGGATTGAAATCATGGATTTATTGCGATCGCTGCCGATCGGTTTATATTTAGAAGAACCAATCACCTGGCTACATCGACTGGATGCGCGAGTCAAACTAGCCTGGTTGATGAGTTTTTTGTTAGCGCCGTTGTTAGCTAACGCCATTTGGCGACTCGCGTTGGTGGGGTTACTGATTATTATTACTCTTGGTGCGAGAATTCCTTTGCGAGTCTGGAAACGACAAATGGGCTGGCTGCTGATGTTTTGTAGTTTGCTGTTTGTCGTCAGTTGTATAATGCCCGATGGAATTATCGCCGAACATCAACCCCGTCTCCCCTCTGATGAGATTAGCTTTGCACTCCCTCAACCCCCAGAACAGATCACTACACCTTTACCCCAACCCACTTCTTATCGCTATGTGTTAGTCGAGCAAGGGCCATTAAAAATTACTCGCTACTCGGTTGATTTAGGAATTCGCGTCAGTACATTACTGTTTACACTGGTCTACAGCACCAACTTATATTTGCTGACAACAGCTTCCGAAGAAATCGCCACCGCCATTCAAAATGTGATGGAACCCTTGCGACGATTTAACTTACCCGTCACCGAAATCGCCTTAACGTTGACGCTTTCCCTGCGGTTTTTTCCCTTAGTTTTAGAAGAAATTCAAAATTTAGTCCGCTCTGTGCGAACCCGAGCGATTAACTGGAAAAAACTCGGATTTCGCCGAGCCACTCAAGTTTGGTTGATGATTGCGGAACGCTTGTTAGAAAATTTATTACTACGAGCCGAACAGATGGCGAGTGCGATGACGGTGAGGGGTTTCACCACTCCTAATCAACATCATGTCAAATGGTATCAACTGCAAATCCGATGGGTTGATCGGTTCGCACTGGCTGCTTTAACTGTATTCTGGACGCTGCGGTTTATTTTGGGAGCGCAAGCTTAAGACGATTTCGGAAAAATTTCAGTCAAACCGATTGAAGATTAGTAAATTTTCCAGTACACTTTAACTTTTCAGCCAATTTCAACATTGATCAGTGACCCCGACCCTTCTATAATTGTAAATCTCAGATAGCTCTATCCTAGAGACTACCTCGGACTGGTTTTCTGAGTATCCTCAAAGCACTGGGGATGAGGGGGATGTTTTACAGAATCTATAAAGGTAAAGTTTACATTAACAGCAAACCCATAAGCGATGATGCAATTTATAATGATTCGAGCCTGGTCTGATCCCAAATTTTAAGTTCTCAAGTCCTGCTATCAAGGATCTGAGAATCCGCTCAGTTGAACCTCAGAAACTCACTCTAGTAACCCTAGAAAACAGTCAAAAACAACAGAGATCATCTTACAGGAGAAAGAATTTATTGGAGGGGAGGATGTCAACAACCTTGTTCAGTATCCTGTCTAGATATCTGGATCTTTATGACTGCCAATAGATGGTAGAGTTAGATTTCATAACTTGCTCAATCTGACTGCTATCGACTGTTTTAGAGAGCTACTTATTTGCTAAATTTTAGGCTGAATGACAACTGAAACTTACATGAATCACCCCAACTTTGGCTTACTGTTTAGAGTATGTCAAGTTGAGGATAATCAAGAACTGTTTACCACGCTGTACGCCCAACGACTGTTTTTTTTAGTCACTCACGGGCCAAGCGGTTTGAAATTTGAACCCGTTAGCCGTTCAGACGCCCGACTGGTTGTAGAAATCCGTCTGAGAATGTTGCGCCGAACAGGCCAGGTTGAAGAACATAAAAATCTACAAGTCATTCATCAACGCACATTTCAATAACTTTGGGGTGTTTATTGTTTGTGGTTTCACGAGAGAATAAGAAAGGGAAAAGAAGACAGAGAGAACCCAGGTTTTCCTGACATCCGACTTTCCCTCCCTTCTCGAACCACGCATCACGAAATTATGACCCATTCCATCGCCGAACGTATTGCTGAAATTCGCTCCCAAGTCCCCGATTCTGTGCGAATCGTTGCTGTCACCAAAACAGTATCGGCTGATGTGATTCGTATCGCCTACGCAGCCGGAATCCGGGATTTTGGCGAAAATCGCATTCAAGAGGCGATGGAAAAACAAGAGCAACTGCAAGATTTGTCCGATATCACCTGGCATTTAATTGGTCATATCCAAACCAACAAAGCGATAAAAGCTGTGCAGCACTTTCAATGGATTCACTCCGTTGATAGCCTCAAACTCGCTCAACGCCTAGACAGACTCGCTGAAGAATCGGGTTGTCAGCCTCAAGTCTGCCTACAAGTTAAGATTTTAAGCGATCCCAATAAATATGGTTGGAGTGTTTCTCAACTTTTAGACGACTTAGCGGAACTTAATCAATGCCAGCACATTCAAATTCAAGGTCTAATGACTATTCCCCCATTAGGATTAAATGATTCGGAAACGTTGAATGTCTTTCAGCAAACGGCAGAGTTGGCCCAAAAAATTCAGCAGCAAGGATGGTCAAATTTAGACCTAAAACATCTGTCAATGGGAATGTCTGGGGATTATACTTTAGCTATACAAGCAGGTGCAACAATGATTCGGCCTGGACAAATTCTCTTTGGTGCGCGTACAACCTAAACAAGATAGTATATTTTCTGGTAAAGCTATCGAGTTCGAGAAAAACTGACTATAGTCAATCCCTGCTAGCTCCCCTAAAATGGGTGTCTAGTCGGGAGAAAGAGTCGTTATGGAGAAGAAACCGTGAACTCTATTTTTGGTAAGCTACGGGATTTTGTAGGACTCAATGACTCTGTTGAGTACGATTATGAATACGATGAAATGGAGGGGGATCAATATCAAAATGTTTATCAGCCTCCCCAAGAACTCGCTTCCCCTGCACCCGTAGAGGAAGAACGTCGGAGCGTCCGTCGCCCTAGAGAACGGACAGTTGGGGCTACTAACCCTACAGCAAGTACGGTAACATCAGAAGGATTGGGGTCAACCATGAACAATGTGATCGGTATGCCAGGAGCGTTAAACGGAATTTCAGAAGTCGTGGTCATGGAACCTCGTACTTTTGAAGAAATGCCTGCGGCTATTAGAGCGCTCAAAGAAAGAAAGTCTGTCGTTCTCAATCTCACCATGATGGACCCAGACCAAGCCCAAAGAGCAGTAGACTTCGTAGCTGGAGGAACCTACGCCCTTGATGGTCATCAAGAACGAATTGGTGAAAGCATTTTCCTGTTTACGCCCAGTTGTGTTCAAGTTAGAACTCAGTCAGGCGTGATGAACGAAATGCCCAGCCAAGGACGCACTCGCATTCCTTCCCCGATGACTTCGATGTGGCAATCCGAGAAACAAGCGGTGCAGTAGTAGCGTTATCCAAGTCAGAGATCAGAAATCAGACTTTACAATTGCTGACCACTGACTCTGACATTTTACACTCAACAAGTAAACTACCCATCGCCAACGCAAAGCTTTTGGCAGAGGCTCTATCCCTAACCCACCCCATCAGGAAACAACAAAAGTTGCCCCTCTAATTGACAAGAATAGGTCGAGATTTCAGACTGGTTTACAACAGCCCCTAACTGAGCAATATTCAACGCTCCATTAACGTCAGCGTCATGTTCAAAACCGCAAAAACCACACTTAAACACTTTTCCCTGACGGTAAGACTTTCCCGGTTCGGGGTGGATGTGGTGGCATATCGAACAGGTCTGAGATGTGTACCTTGGAGCAACCAAAATCACGTCAACTCCGGCAATACAAGCTTTGTACTCGGTAAACAAGCGCAACTGATAAAAAGCCCATCGGTTGATTTCGGTGAGGGTTTTCTTTCTAACTTTTGTTCTCAGCCGAATGCCCGACAAATCTTCAAAAGCAATTGCAGAATTAAGCTGTTGAGCAACTTCAACAAGCTGTTTGCTGATGTTGTGATTGACCCATTTTTGAAACCTCGATTCCTTCCCAGAGAGCCTCCTGAGCAGGCGTTTACTGCTTTTGGTGCGTTTGGATTGTATCGAGGCGCGAACGCGAACAAACCTACTTCGGGTTTCCCTCAACTGCGTTCCATCCCAGGATTTTCCGGTGGAAGTAGTTGCAATATCTCTCAGTCCCAAATCTACCCCCAAAACCTTCGGCGTTTTATTTTTGGGTTGAGTGGGAACTTCTACAACGATATTGATGTAATAGTTGCCATTTCTGCTCTTAGAAAGAGTGGCACTTGTGGGAGATTGACCCCGAAGCAAAGCGATTTGATATCCACCAATTTTCAGGCTAAAATTAACCCGTCCAGACTTCAGCGTTACTCCAACTTTTTGCGAGGATTCAATATATTTAAACGTCCGAGCGTCAAGGTTGATGCTGGTGGGTCGAAACTTGTGAATTTGTTTGGTGGCTTTGCGCTGATTAATCACCCTTCTGATTGCCTGACAGACGTGATTGGCTTTCAGTCCCGTCGCCTCTCTGACTGGCTTGTAAACCAGATGGTGCAGTTTGGTGGTGTTCCAACAGTTGTTTTCTTTTGCTACTTGGAATATGCGGTTGCAGGCATCGGAAAATCCCACCAGAGTTTCGTTGACCCGCTCGGTAAAGTCTGGTGGGGCTATCAGCTTGCATTTAACCGTAATTACTTGTGTCATGGCTCTATTATACTCATCTGAGTGTAGCAGAGTTGTAAATTTTAGTGGAGCGGCATTCCTCCTATCGCGAACGTAAACTTATGGCGGGGGTCTCCTGCCGATTTAAAGATGACAGGATTCAAATTCGGTTTAATTGGTGGCGGGGTGATGGGAGAAGCGCTTCTCTCCCGTTTAATTGCTCAGAATATCTATCACCCAACAGATGTAATCGTTAGCGAACCCCAGGAGCCGCGTAGAGCGGTTCTTCAGCAACAGTATGGGGTAGAGGTCACAGAGGATAATAGCCAAGCCGCACAGGTCACAGAGGTGCTGATGTTGGCGGTTAAACCTCAAATCTTAGACACTGTAATTTCAGATTTAGCAGCCCTCAGTTTAGGAGATTCTCCGAACCCTGAATCTGAGGTGACGATTATTTCGATTTTAGCAGGAGTACCGTTAAGTAAGTTAGAAGCGGCTTTCATTCATCGTCCCGTGATTCGGGTGATGCCCAATACTCCCGCTACAGTCGGCGCTGGAATTAGTGCGATCGCTCCCGGTAAAGCTGTTCAACCCCATCATCTCAAACTGGCTGAACAAATTCTAGCAGCAGTTGGGGACGTTGTGGAAGTACCAGAATATTTGATGGATGCGGTAACAGGGTTATCCGGTTCTGGGCCTGCTTATGTTGCCCTGATGGTTGAGGCTCTAAGCGATGGCGGTGTAGCAGCAGGACTCCCGAGAGCGATCGCTTCAAAACTGGCTTTACAGACCGTTCTAGGCACCGCAGAATTATTAAAACAGACAGGTATGCACCCCGCAGAATTGAAAGATCGCGTCACCAGTCCAGGCGGAACTACAATAGCAGGCGTCGGCAAACTCGAACAGGCGGCTTTTCGTTCCGCATTAATAGAAGCAGTAAAAGCGGCTTGTGAACGTTCAAAACAGTTAGGAAAGTAACAGAAAAAGGAGAAAAAAACACCAAGACACAAAGAAATCAAATCTTCGTGACTTTGTGCCTTTGTGGTAATTTTAGGAGGATAAACCACCAAGACACTAAGACACTAAGCAAGCATCTCTTTCTGCCTTTGTGGTAATTTTAGGAGGATAAACCACTATAGCGGTGTGCGCTCGTATGAGGTACAAACCAGAAACCCGGTTTCTAGCAGAAACCGGGTTTCTACCCAATCGGTGCTGTACCTCACAGAACTGAAAACTGCTATAAGACACTAAGACACTAAGAAATCAAATATTTTGGCTTTTGTGATCATTTGTAGGAGGATAAACCACCAAGACACTAAGAAATCAAATCTTCGTGACTTTGTGCCTTTGTGGTAATTTGTCGGAGGATAAACCACTAAGACACTAAGACACTAAGAAATAAAATCTTTTGGCTTTTGTGGTAATTTTCGCGATCGCTTTAAAAACTGATGAATGAGTAATAGATTAACAAAATACAATTTCACGTTTATTGATTTATTTGCGGGAATTGGGGGAATTCGTATTCCTTTTGAGGAACTGGGGGGAAAATGTGTGTTTTCTTCTGAATGGAATGAAGCCGCCCAAAAAACCTATCAAGCAAATTTTGGTGAATGTCCTTTAGGTGATATTACCACCATTGATCCTTGTTTGATTCCTCAACATGATATTTTATTGGCGGGGTTTCCCTGTCAAGCGTTTAGTATTATTGGCAAAATGGCAGGGTTTAATGAAGCCAGAGGAACGTTATTTTATAATATTGAGATGATTTTAAGAGAACATCTTCCTCAAGCGTTTTTATTGGAAAATGTCAAACAGCTTAGAACTCACGACAAGGGAAAAACGTTTAAAGTTATTACCGAACTCCTGCAAAATCTAGGTTATCACATTTATACAGAAGTTCTCAATGCGCTAGATTTTGGTTTACCGCAAAAGCGAGAACGAACTTATATTGTTGGATTTTTAGATAACATCAATTTTGACTTTCCCAAACCCGTAAAAAAAAGAATGAGTTTATCCGATATATTAGAACCCGATGAAAAAGTTGATCAAAGTTTGTTTGCTTCTGAGTTTATCCAACAAAAGAGAATTAACAAATTGAAAGTTAAGCCCTTTTATCCATCAATTTGGCATGAAAATAAATCGGGAAATATTTCTGTGCTTCCCTATTCCTGCGCTTTGAGAAGTGGGGCTTCTTATAACTATCTTTTAGTGAATGGAATTCGACGTCTATCGTCACGGGAACTTTTACGTTTGCAAGGCTTTCCAGAATCGTTTAAAATCGTTGTATCTCACGCTGAAATCAGAAAACAAACGGGTAATAGTGTTCCGGTTCCAGTCGTTAGAGCGATCGCCAAACAGATGTTAAAAGCCTGAAAGAAACAACAAAAAGCCCATCTTTGTGTCTTTGTATCTTTGTGGTTTTTCTTCTTTATCGTCAATGAATTTATTGCTGTTCTGTCGATAAAGTTTGACCAATGCGGGGTTCGGTTCCTTTTAATAACCGTTCAATATTCGTTCGATGACGCCAGATGACGTAAATTCCGCCAACAATCGCAAAAATTTGATAAGGTAAAGGTTGATTTGTAATCACCATTAAACTGGCAATTCCTATCGCTCCTGCAATAGAACTCAGAGAAACAATGCGAGAAATTGCTAGAAATAAGCCAAAAATCCCCAAGGTGGCTAAACCCAATTGCCAATTTAAAGCGAGTAAAATCCCTAAACTGGTTGCCACCGCTTTTCCGCCTTGAAAGCCAATCCAAACGGGTTTAGTATGACCTAAAAGAGCCATTAAACCCGCTCCTGTTGCTATCCAATATAAGAACAGATTAACATCTTGAATATTCGCAGAAGCAGCAATTTGAGGGGTAATTTCTAAAGCATAAACAAAGAAAACCAATGCGATCGCCAAAACCCCTTTAAGGACATCAACCAACAACACAAACGACGCCGGAGACTTGCCACAACTTCTTAAAACATTCGTCGCACCCGTTGAACCCGAACCCACAGATCGCAAATCAATTCCATAGAATGTTCTAGCCACTAGATAGCCAGTGGGAATAGAACCTAACAAATAACCCGCTACTAACAACCCAAAATTTAATCCAGTCCACTCAAGCATCTTTCTCTACCCAATGCGCCATACTCACTTTTAAACAATAATGCAAAATCAGCCCGCCCCTACAAAACTGTTCCCTGTTAAAGTTCACGGTAAAGGGGTTGCTGTTGTTGAGATTGAGGTTCGGGTGCAAAGGCTAACCAGAGGGGATATTGCAGCAACGACAGACTAATTTTTTCTTCGCTATCATCCACCACAATAAACGGCAGTTTTCCATCTTGAACAAGTCTATCTGCTTTAATTGCCACAATATTGGCATCTTCAAACAAAGCAATACCCCGCTCCGGGCTAAAATCGCGTCGATCGAGGCCTAGACAGTCCTGTAAGCCACGCCGCCACTCGCCCAGACGTTCGGGGCTATTTGCTAAAATTAAAGTGCGTAGACGGCGATCATAGAGGGTTCTGAGAACAGAAGTAATCGCCGAGGCGATCAAAATATTTTGTAACCGACTTCCCATCGTGCGTAATGCACCCCGTCCCCCTTGGTTAAAGAACCAAGTCGAAACTCGTTTAGCGTGGATGGGTTCAAAGGTGCGTCGCAACTGCCAGGGCGGGCCATAATAGTCTGGCATGGTGCGATATTGATCAAGAATGCGGCGAATTTGTTGGGATTGTTCCTGAAATCCTTGTTCAGCAAACTGAGGCGTTAAACTCCGCTCGGGTTCGATCTCTCGTTTGGGAAGGGGGCGATCGCTTTCAATGGGTGATTCTGGATATTGGGGGATCAGTTCCAACTGTTCGGCGGTACTGACTAAATCCTGCAAACTTCCGACGAGATAATCTTTGAACCCCTGAACCCGAATAGCTAAATCCTGAGAAACTCCTGCAAAACTGGTTCGCATTTCATTTTGAATGCGTTCTCGACGGCGTTCAAGCTTTTCGACTTCAATTTGTAGAGTTTGGCGGCGTTGTTCGAGTTGGCTTAACGTTTCAGAGACTAAATTCCCCATTGTCTCTGTCAAAGCCATCTGTTCATGCTGCATTTTGGCTTTAGCAGCTTGTAAATCAGCGATTTCCTTTCTGAGTTGCTGAATTTGGTCTTTTAAAATCGTCGCGGTTTGGAAGTCTGTCGCAGCTTGCGTAGACACGAACAATTCGTCCGATACAGGGTTTTCATCCGGTTCGGATACTTCTTTTGAGCGATCGTTTTGCTCTTGATTTTGAGGTTCGTCTAAATTCATGGAATCAACAGAGGTTCAATTCGGGTCAGACGAGTTCGACAACATACACTGAAACTGAAGCCAGGGATGCCCAAACGCGATTTGATAGAGGGGGGTTGTCTTTATATTATGCTCAACAACTGTCGAACTGATAAAAAGTTTCCCATCAAAGTTAATTTTAACAACAGGATGGGATTTACAGTTATCAGTTGTAGGAGTAATTGATCAATTACCCCTACCAGCCACTCCTAACTTCTAAGTCCTACGCCTGGGGATTTGATATTACCACACTTAGTTTCTAAACAGCCTTTTAGGGTTTTGGGATCAAAAATAATCGGCAGAAAGTGAATGCTGTTCACTTCTTTGAAGTAAAACAAGATCGGTACACCGGGCCAGAAAATTTCCCAGTTGATCCAATCTGCGTAGGGAAAATGTCGAAGTAATTTACCCGAACGGGAGACATCGAGTGCTGTTTCGGTAAACTGGAGACGAATGGTTGTCGTCTGTACCAGTAGAAACAGTCCCAGTAAGGCAATAATCAATCCTAGTGCTTTCTGAACGAAAATTAACGGTATTCCCGTCAACAGCAGTACAGCCGGGATGATAAAATTGGGCCTCAGTTCAACACTTGAGGGAATGGTTGTCGTTGATGGAGTTGTGGTCATCGTTCATGCTCCAATGCGTCAGGTGTGCGTCATGTAAACAAATGTTACCAAAATAGGGGTAAGGCGAAACTCCGTAAAAAGGAAGGGATTTACAGTTGGTTCCCTGTAACCTGTTCCCTAACTACAGTACGGAATTTCCGACTCCCTGAAACATCAACCAAGACAGGAAGAAGTCAAGGATAAAGATCGAAAGTAAAGCCGTCACAACCGCCGTTGTTGTTGATTGTCCAACACCTTTGGCGCCGCCTGTTGTTGTCAGTCCCCAATTCGTCCCAATCACTGCAATGACTCCCCCAAACACCGCCGCTTTGATTTCACCACTGATTAAATCCCAAAGGGTGAGAAAATTATTCACAGAGTCTAGAAACAAATTCGGAGGAATGTTATATAAGTTACTAGAAATTAGTAAGCCACCTGCTAAACCTGTAATTAGACAAATTATATTGAGTAAAGGTAACATCAAACAACAAGCAATCACACGGGGGATCACCAAATAATCAACGGGATCAGTTTTTAATACATAAAGCGCATCAATTTGTTCCGTAACTTGCATCGTTCCAATCTCTGCCGCAAATGCAGAACCCACTCGTCCAGCAATAATCACAGAAGTTAAAACCGGACTCAATTCTCGTGCTAGAGAAAGAGCAAGAACACCCCCCACTAAATTTCCTGCACCCAATGTGATAAACTCACGGGAAACTTGAATAGTAAACACCATTCCGACGAAACCTGCCGTGATTAAGGCAATTAGCAAGGACTCCGGCCCGACAGTTGCCATTTGTTCTAAAGTGTTACGACGATGAATTTTACCCTGAAATAAATGAACAATCACCTGTCCGCCCAAAAATAAAGCAGCAATGAAGCGGCGCGTCCAAAGTCCGAGGCTGGAATTAATTTGCATCTGGCTTAAATGAATCCTAACGGTAAAATGACAAAGAAACATAACAACTATCTACAAATCTTAACCAAGATTTTTGAACATTAATTTAAGTTTTCTGACAGAGTGGAACGAAACGAGAAATTACCTTTATCTTAGAAGTTATATCGTCTAGATTAACTTGCCTCTCTTGTGGCGGTAAGCGAATTCAATTCTCAATTCTTCTAACTATGGGTATATTTCCTGATTTTCTGCGTTCTGTATTACTGACGATGACACTGAGCTTTTTTACTCCCATTCTGGTGATCAGTTTAGGATTAACTAGCTCGGTGATTATCGGTTGTCTTCCCTATCTCGAAACTATCGGTCAATTTTCCAGTAGGCAAATTTTACAATTTCTGGCAACCTTTGGCAGTGGACACCCCTTACAAGGCAGTATGATCATTGCTATAACCTGTAGTCTCGTTGGTGCTTTATTTGATACCTATGCCTCCTATCAAAGTCCTCGAAGTCAGTAAAATGACTCAATCAAACTGTTCTCATTACACTTAGCCTCCATCGGGAGGCTTTCGCTTAATGCTACAGAAAAGACAAGCAAATTGTTCACCTATTACCTCTGTTTAAATTGAAATTTCATCAAGTTCAAGCTGTGAACTTCAAAAATATCTCGTCGTTTTGAGGAAACAATCATGTTAAACTAGAGCCACACAATAGGATTCCCAAGAACAATCGAGTTAAATAAAATCAATGGCTGATATTGTTGATATTGCAGTTGGTGCAGGCTCATTTACTACGCTGGTACAAGCGGTTCAAGCCGCAGGTTTAGTGGAAACCCTCAAAAGTCCTGGCCCTTTTACCGTTTTTGCTCCCAATGATGATGCGTTTGCGAAACTTCCTCCCGGAACGATACAAACTTTAGTTCAAAATATCCCTCAACTGACTCGGATTTTAACTTATCACGTTGTTTCCGGTAAGCTAATGAAAGCGGATTTAGAACAACTTCAAACCCTCACTTCTATTGAAGGTTCTCCTCTTCCCCTGATATTTACTGAAGGATTTGAAGTCAAAAATGCCACCGTCGTCGCTGCTGATATTGAAGCCGATAACGGTGTAATTCATGTAATTGATACGGTACTTTTAATGGGTTAAAGTTTCAATAAATTTAGGGGTTCTATCAAGTCCAGTTCAATACTCATCATCAAAAACAGGCTGTTTGTAGCTTTTTGTAGGTTGGGTTAAAGAAACCCAACCGCGTGATTATTCTTGAGTTGCGACTCACGCTTAACCCAACCTACAAGTTGATACAATTCTTTCAATAACAGTCTCTATCACAGAAAATGATGCCATGATTCAATCAAAACCCCAATTCCTCAGCTTTGATGAATTCATCGCTTGGTATCCCGAGAATTCAGAACACCGCTACGAACTGCACAACGGGGTTATTATTGAGATGCCGAAACCCAGAGGTAAACATTCGGAAATTGCTGGATTTCTCAGTTTGGAATTAGGTCTTCAGTGTCGTAACCGCCAATTGCCTTACTTAATTCCTAAAGAATGCGTTGTTAAACCCTTGCGTGAGGAGTCTGGATACGAACCAGACGTTATTATCCTCGATCGCCTTTCTGTTGTCAACGAACCCCGTTGGGAGACTGGATCTATCATTACAATGGGTTCATCCATTCGTTTAATTGTTGAGGTTGTCAGTAGCAATTGGCGGGATGACTACGCTTTAAAAGCAAGTGATTATGAAGAAATGGGAATTGCAGAATATTGGATTGTAGATTATCTCGGTTTGGGAGGTAAGCGGTTTATTGGCAACCCTAAACAACCAACAATTTCGGTTTATCATTTAGTTGATGGCGAATACCAAGTTAATCAATTTCGAGGGAATAATCCTATTGAATCAGTCGCTTTTCCCGAACTTAATCTAACAGCAGAAAAAATATTTCAAGGTATTCGTTGAAGTGGCGAAAGAAAAAGAATCCCCCTAAATCCCCCTTGAAAGAATCCCCCTAAATCCCCCAATAATGGGGGACTTTGAGAAATGGGGGACTTTAACATTCCGGTTCCCCCCAGAATTGGTAGGGGGGATTCACTCTCTATCCCCTCTAAACGCAAAATATGTAACCTTCCTGAAAGTTCACCCGCTACAATTGTCCTCCCATCCGGTGCAACAGTACAGCAGAATAAATCACTCTCGCCAGTAAAACTGACAATTTCTTCCCCGGTTTGGAGATTCCAAACTTTCAGCGTATTGTCATCTGAAGCGGAAATCACCCAACCCTTTGACATGGCTTTTATGATATACTCATCATTATTAACTTATAAGGTAAAAAATATGGATCTACGACCTGGCCAACATCTAAATCTAAGGTATAAAAATCGCCAGTTTGAAGCTATCATTATTAATCCTCACGCTTTTGGCAAGAATAAACCCAGTATAGGTTTGAATTTCGGAATGTCAGAAAAGTACGCTGGCATTACTTATGATAAATTAGCAAAGTGGACACGTCAGACCCGAGATAAAAACCCTGATGACTTTAACACTATTGATATAGTTCACTATTTTGAATTGCCCTCGAATAAGAAGCGATTTGCAGTTTATCACTTGCCATTTGATGAAGACTATAACAAACGAGGTTATGGTAATCTTACAAACTCCTATCATAAAGTCATAGAGGTATCCGAGTTCTTTGATTTTACTCTTGAACTTCTTACAGAAAGGGGTTTACCTCGAGGAACTCAAGAGAAGATTAAAGATTTTGTTAAATGGTTTGCCACCGAAGGTTTTTATGCTCAGGCATACACTGTTATTCAAGGAGTTTACACAAAAGCTGATAGTGAGGCACTACATCAATGGTTAGAGGCACGTTTGAGGAATAAGCATGAAAGGTTGCCTTATGCTCGGTTTATTGCCGAGCTTCGAGAGTCACCTGCCTACTGGACTGACTATACTTACATAAAACTATTCGGTAAACTTGCTTCTGAAATGCGTTTAGAGTGGCAAACAATAGATGGCACTCCACGCATTGCTCGTAATCATATTCCTGAAGCTTTAGGGCTTGAAGCTGTCGGTTATGTTGAGCGTATGACAACTGAGCTTTATACAGGTGATTTGCAAGAAGCACATGATATTTCTATCAACGCTGCCAAACGCAAATTCAAGTTGCCTGAGCCAGAAGATGTAAATGTTGAGAGGTTGTTTGAATCAAAAACTAGAAAACTTAACCCCCAACAAATCCAACAAATTACAAATGATTATGCAAGAGGCATATCTGCAAGAGAACTTGCCGAGCGTTTTGAGGTAACAGTACCAGCAATTAATTATCACTGTAAAAATATGAAGCGAACAATCTAACATTAATACTAAGCCCTGCTGCGTGTAGGGTGGGTGACAACCGATCAATTAACGTTAAAATTCTTAAGTTTTTTCCGTCACCCACCCTACTGTATTTAACAGCCAAATCCATTTTTTTAATGATTCACTTCCACTTCTGCTTCGGCTGAGGTATGTCCTAACCCATTCCTATTTACTCCCCATAATAGTATAAAAACTAAAAAACCCGGTTTCTGTGAGAAACCGGGTTTTTTGAATCAAACCGGGTTTAAACACTCTAACGATAATTTTGAGTTTGGATATTTCTCAAACGCGCTTCAGGACGTTTAAACCGATCTAATTGCATCTCAAAAAAGTCGCGATTTGCTTGTAAATGTCGAGGATTCGGATCATCTAAAGGATACAATAACGCCGTCCGTAACGCTTGAATTACCGCAGAGGTTACGCAATACATTGAACGTTGGAAACTATTGGCAAGCTGAATCAACATATCATCTTCACCCCGACAATGTTTTTGGTAATATTCCACCAAATAAGGCGGTAAGAAATGAAACATATCTTGCATTAACAAAGTCGGCGGAATTCCCGCAGTTCCCACCGGGAAAATATCAGCGTATAAAATGCCATAATGGAAGTCTTTTTGATCTTGGGGAACTTCTTGGGCTTGGGCGTTGTAAGACTTCGTTCCTCGGAAGGGTGCAGTCCGATAAAATACCGCTTCAACATAGGGAAGTGCAGCCTCATATAACCACATAAATCCCTTCGACTTGGGAATAATTTCGTAACATTCCCCATCGATATAAACATGATGATAAATGGGGCGTCCTGCGATGGCAAAAATTCCATTGACCAAGAAGTTCATCGCTTCGGGAACTGTGGTAATTTTTCCCTCATCATACAAATCGCTCATTTCAAAGAAAACAGGCGCCATTACTTCCCAGAATAGCCCCAAATTACTGTAATAGGAAAGTTGGCGAACTTGTTCAAGAAACAGATCGGGAAATAGCTTATATAAGCCTAACATCACCGGATTGTTTTTAAAGTAAGCTTTAATCGCTCTATCTGCATTAGCCTTGTATTCATCCGTATCGAGATAAGGATCAAATCTTCCGCCCATTTCTCGATGCCAAAACATCGCCCGCATACAAGCTTCGGCAAACTCCATGTTAATCCTATCATGCCACAAATGATGCAGTAATTTCGGGATTTTTGACGTTTCTCCTTTTTCAATAAACGCCAATAATTCCGGGTGTACTGTTGCTTCTCCTCGCCAAATTCTTAAATCTGCATCATCGCCTGCATAATGATTAGGCAAGTCTAAATACTCTTGAGGAAGGAAGTATTTAAAAAAGGGTAAAGGGTCTAAAAATACCCGTTCAGCGATATACAGCAAATCCCGCCAATAAAAATCCATTGGCACGGCATAAGCTTTATAAATCCCGATAATTTGCATTAAATTCTCAGGCGTATCGGGAAGCATCGCCCCTCCCGCTTCTAAACGATGAATAATCTCAGAAAATTCGTGAGTTGAAGGGGGTAGTTTTGCAGGTTTAGTTTGAGTTTTCATTTCAGTTGTGATTGTCATAATTTTTTAAAATCTGAAGTTAAACGGGTAGAAAAATTAAGGCTGTAAGTTAATTGAAACTTGAGTCGGGGCGTTATTTTTTAACACAACAACTATGGCTTCAGCCGTCGGTTCACTCCAACGTAATAACCAACTCGGTTGTACGCCCAAGAAGAAAATCAAAACCGCTAAAATTAAAGCGGGTGCTTGTTCTGAAAATTGAACTTTGGGATAATAAGCTAACTCATTATTCAGTTTACCAAAACAAGTTCGGTTGAGCAGAATCACGAAATAAACGGCTGTTAAACCGGAGGCGATAATACAGAGTAAACTTTGGATGGGGAAAACCGGAAAGGTGCCTTGAAAGACCAAAAATTCAGCCACAAAACCCACTAATCCCGGAATTCCAGCACTCGCCATTCCCGACATAATTAACAACCCACTCACAAGCGGTAAACCGCGAATGGGGTTCATCAAACCGTTGAGAATTTGTAAGTCACGAGTTCCGGCTTTAGCTTCTACAACTCCCACTAAATGAAACAGAATCGCGAGAATTAAACCATGAGCAAACATTTGAGAAATTGCCCCAATTAAACTAATAGAAGTTCCGGCGGCGGCTGCTACCATAATATAGCCCATGTGACCAATTGAGCTATAGGCAACCATGCGTTTAATATCCTGTTGAGCGATAGCGGTTAACGCCCCATACATGACACTAAAAACGCCAATAATTGAGAGTCCGGGTGCGATTAATTGCCACGTTTCAGGAAACAGTTGCAAGCCAAAACGAATTAAACCATAGGCTCCTAATTTAGCTAGAATTCCTCCCAATAAAATAGTGACAGGAGCGGAAGATTCAACGTAAGCATCGGGGAGCCAAGTATGGAGGGGAACTATGGGAATTTTGATGCCAAACCCAATCAGTAAAACACTTAATAAAATTAGTTGAGTCGTTTGAGATAAGGTTTGAGTATTGATAGTGTTGTAATCAAAATTTGTTGAACCACTCAACCAAGTGATGCCTAAGAATCCTGCTAATATTAGGATTCCTGACAAAGCGGTATAAATCAAGAATTTGGTTGCTGCATAACCCCGTTTTTCGCTTCCCCAAATCGCAATTAATAGATAAAGGGGAATCAGTTCTAACTCGTAAAAGAGAACAAACAACAACAAGTTTTGCGCGAGAAATGCGCCTGCAATTCCAGCATTTACTAGCAAAATCATCGAATAATACAGGCGTGGGCGTTCCAGTTCGGGGCGAGTGCTAGCAATGGCAATAATCGTCAAAATGGCATTTAATCCCATCAACGGTAACGATAAACCATCCACTCCTAAACTGTAGGATAAACCCAATTGAGGAATCCAAGAAAGGTATTCATAAAATTGAAAAGTGGGGTCAGTTAAATCAAAATCTATTGCTAGTTTAATCGTGAAAGTGAAAATAGCGATCGCAATAATTAACGCAACAGAACGAACTTGACGGCTGATTAAATTTGCGGGTAGTATCCCCACAATCATCGCCCCAATCACCGGAATTAAAATGAATAAACTGAGCATAGGTTGTTTATTAAAGGCTGTGTATGTGATCAAAAAAAGAGGATTTGGGGCCAAATTAATTTAAGCTGACCCCAAAATAATTGATTAGGAAACTAACTCGATTTTGCCTGTATCTAGATTATAGTATCCGCCAACGATTTTCAGTTTTCCCTCTTGAATGAGTTGGGAGAGAACCGGAGAAGTTTGCAAGTTTTTAATTTGAAACTTGACGTTGGCTTTGGTTGCTTCTTCTAAGCTTTGATTGGCTTGAATTGCGGGCTTGATCGCATCGATAATACTGCTAATACTACCCGGAACCGCTTTGCCTTCAATAGTCGCTTTAACCGCTCCACAGCTTTGATGTCCGATGACCATTAAAACTTTTGCTCCTAAAACTAAAGTCCCAAATTCTAAGCTACCAATTTCTTCAGGAGTGGCAATGTTTCCAGCATCTCGAACGACAAAAATATCTCCCAATCCCTGATCAAAAATCATCTCTACAGGAACTCGTGAATCTGCACAACTGAGAACCGCAGCAAAGGGAGTTTGACCTTTAGCCACTTCTGTGAGTCGCACTAAACTTTGGTTGGGATTTTGACGTTTGTTATTCACAAAACGCTGATTCCCATCCATCAATTTTTGCAACGCTTCATCAGGAGTCATGTTTTGATTTTCAACAGCAGATTTCGGTTGTTCTAAATCACAACCAACTCCTGCTATTAAAGTTGCTGTTCCTAATGCACCCGCTCCAAACTTTAATAATTTACGACGAGAAAATTCATTAGACTGATAAACTGTATTCACTGTTTGAGTTACCCTAAAAAAATTGATTCTTCGACATTAATTGAAGTCAAACTTCATTCTCACTAAAACAAACCGTAAGCCAGTATTGCTAAAATTGCAGCAATTCCAAGCACAATCGTTAGAGCATAAAACTGGGTTTGACCTGTAACATTATACCGCAAACTTTGACCACTAAAAAGAGTTGCAAAACCCACTAAATTGACAACACCATCCACCAGATAACGATCCACCCAAGACATCACTTGAGAAACTGAAGCAACAACGGCAATAATGGTCAAGCGATAGAGTTTTGCGGTGTAAAAATCGTAAGCAAAAAAGTCTTGAACGGCTTTTGAACCCAATTGAACAGGTTTTTGCCAATTGTCATTGACATAAATTAAACAACCAAGTCCACAACCTGCCAAACTTGACAACAGCAATACACCCGCAACTGTTTGATCTAAACTGGCAAATTCTGGTAATAAATTCCAGTTAGCTAACAGTAAAGGAATGTGTAAACAAAATCCCGCTAAAAACGTCATGGGTAGCACTAAAGCCCAAAGTCCTTCAGGAGATCGCACCGTCATTTGTTTAGGTTTTCCTGCAAAAATCAAACCAAATTCTCGCGTTAAACTAAACGCCGTTAAACTATTAATCATTAACAACACAACAACAATTGCAGGTTCAGTTGTCCAGAGATTTTCAATTAGGGCTTGTAGGGTCCAAAATCCCCCGAAAGGTGGCATGGCAATTAAAGCAAAAATCCCCACAATAAAACACAATCCAGAAATCGGACGACGTGACCACAAACCGCCATATTGGGTTAAATCTTGGGTAATATTATTGAGGATAATTCCGCCCGTACTCATCACCAATAACGCCATCGCAAACGAGTAGGTTAATAGCAACAGTAAAGTGATGTCAGCATGACCCGTTCCCACTGCTACAAATGCGATTCCCATATAGGAACTCACCGAATAAGAAATCGCCCGTTTAATGTCAATTTGAGCCATCGCAATTAAACTTGCACCCAAAGCCGTTGCTAACCCCACAAACACCGCCGTTGACATCACCGTTGGCGACAGGGCTAAAACAGGTTCAAGCTTTACTAATACCCAAGCACCAGACGCCACAACAACAGCATTCCGCAAAATCGTACTTGGAACCGGGCCTTCCATCGCTTCATCTAACCACAAATGTAGGGGAAATTGAGCGCATTTACCCATCGGCCCGGCTAATAATGTTAAACCTAATAATGTGGCAATTTTGGGGTCAATATTAGCAGTTTGCGCCCATTCTGCGAGTTCTGAAAAGTTCCAAGTTCCCGCTAAAGGATACAACGCCACCACACCCATTAAGAGGAATAAATCCCCCACCCGTTTGGTAAGAAAGGCATCTCTCGCCCCCGTTACAACTAAAGACTGGTTAAACCAAAAACCGACGAGCAAATAGGTTCCCAGCGTTAATATTTCCAGGACAATGTAGCTGTAAAAGAGAGAATCACACAGCACTAATGCTGAAAGTCCGCCTTCAAATAAACCGAGAAGACAATAAAATCTCGCCCATCCCCAATCCATTTCCATGTAACCAATGGCATAAATTTGGGCGAGTAAGTTTAAGCCAGTAATGACTAATGTTGCCCCCAAAGTTACGGTTGAAATTTCTAAGGGAATTGAAAAATCAAGATCAACGACTTGTAGATAAGGAATGATCAATTTTTGAGCGGGTTGACCCCAAATGGCATTGAGGGCAAATAAACCATGTAAAAAGGCAATGAAGGTCATCAAAATATTTAGATAACCTGCGGGTCTTGGCCCCGTTTTACGGATAATTCCAGGCGACCAAGGAATTGATAGTATCGCCCCCATTAACGGATAAAGGGGTATCCACCAAATTGTTTTTAGGAAAAATTCTGACATCAAGGTTTTCTTAACTTCCTGCTTAAGTTGTTAACAAGTGAGCAAATTCACGAAACAAAACCCAGAGTATTGAGCGAATCAACCTCTAAGTTGTCTATATTAACCAGTTGCGACACTGGCAATATTGTTTTCTGACATTGTGAACAAATCGATCCTTCCCAATCGATTCATCCAGTCTGGTCAGAAAAGTTACATAGACTTTTTATAAAGATATCATGGTTTTGTATAGATTTTCATCTATAGTTTATCCCGCAGTGAACATGAGACTGAGAAATATGTATGATGGATTGGTTAATGAAAACTTATCAGTTATCGCCGTTGAAGGGGTGGCATTGACATCGACTAATTCTAAATCCTCGACGGTGAAGTGATTTTCTCACTGTTCCAGCGATCCTCTGTTGCCTGTTCCCCACTATATATTTGGATCAAGGGACAAGCCGATCAGACTGTGCTGCGATCGCATCTGAGGGATGAACCTATTTTACCTGAAACAGAGCGATCAATCTCCAGATAGAATTGGCAAAAAAACTGTGCTAGTGCAGGAAAGTCAATCTTATATAAGAAGCCTTAGATTCTGTAACTCTATAAGTTCATGGTGTAGATGCTCAATAGAACGTTTTCAACAAAAAATCCATGTCCTACTTGAAGCATCAATCCTTATTAACTGCGAGCATCTTACTGACACTACTATTTCCTCTTATAAACATAAAATCAGCTTACTCTTTCCACAATCCTACACTTTTCGCTCAAACCCAAACCGACCAACAGTCCAAAGCAGATGAGTTAGTTCTACAAGGTGGTCAACAGGTTATGGCGAAGAAATATCAAGAAGCTCAAGAATCTTACCAGAAAGCTTTGGAACTATATCGTCAGATGGGAAATCGAAAAAGTGAGGCAGGTACTTTAGTTAATTTAGCTTTTGTATATGGACACTTAAACCAACATCAAAAAGCTTTAGAACTTCATCATCAAGCTTTGTCCATTGTTCAGAAAATGGACGATAAAAACCAAGAAGTAGAAGTACAACAAGCAGTTATTTTTATGGGTATAGGCGATTCATATAAAGCACTGGGTCAAGAGCAACAAGCGATAGAAGCCTATCAGCAAGCTTTACCAATATTGAGTCAAATTGGAGATCAATTTAGTCAAATTGGAGATTTATTTAGTCAAATTGGATATTTGAATGTCAAAGCTCGAATTCTTCGTAACTTAGGAGAAATTTATGTAGCTAACAACCAACCAACCGAAGCAATTCAGTATCTTGAACAGTCCGTTCAAGCTTCAGAAACCCTTCGCTCTGGAATAAATGGTTGGAAAATGACTGCTGAGTCCGAACAAGATTATTTGCAAGTCGTGAGTAAGACATACCGTACTTTGGCACAATTATTGAAAGCTAATGGACAAAACGCTAGAGCAGAAGAAATACTAAAGTTGCTAGAAATTCAACATAGTAGTGAGGAATAGAATTTTGACTGAAGCTTTCACTGAAATCACCATGCCATCAAAAGCCCCTATAACGGTCAAACAAAATTGCGATCACTGTGGGGGTGCGTCCACAATACGGCCTTGCCAGAGCAAATGGACAAAAACCAACGCTGGTCGTATAATTCGATGAGAGCAAGTATCTAAAACCTTTATCCAGCAATTGATTGAGGTTTTTAAAAGTTAAGAGTTTTAATGCAAGGGGAAAAGATCCCAAAAAGTGGGATTTTATATCAAATACGGAAAATAATGCTACACATCTTTCTCCCCATCTCCGGTTCTCCCCATCTCCCTATCCATCATAGTCACGCAAATATTTAAGTATTTCATATTATTATACGCGCTCGTTTTTTTGGAGATAATGGCTAGTTTTCAGCTAATTATATGTCCAGTTCGGCGCAAACTATGCGTATAACTTTACTTATACGTGCAGCGTTGTTTTCTGTACGTTTGCTCTCGCAACCCCTACTGGTGCTAACCGATTTCTCAATTAAACTTGCGATTTACAACAGCGATCAACTGAAGTTTTAAATGTTCAAAAGTTGATCGCTCTACAAATAATAGACCTTGAACCGTTAAAAAGGAATCGGGTCATAGTCAGGGTTTTCCGGGTCAGTCGGAGCGTCAAAATCCGGTTCAGACTCCACCTCCGAAGGCGTTGGTTGCATCGGTTCAGAACTCGTTGAATTCATCCCCGATGAACTGCGGTTGCGAGAACTCAAATGAACCACATTATTAGGAGTCGAAGCCGCTTCCGACATCTCCTCAGTTGAGGATGAACTGGTCGAGGAACGGGTCGCCGAACTATCGACGGTATAAATCTTTTGAACAGTCAGTTCGGCTCGTTTTTCCTTAAACCCTTCCTGTCGATCAATCAAATTCATCCCCAAGCGACCTTCAATAATCACATGATCGCCTTGATGATATTTTTCGCTAATTTCTTGAGCCAAATTTCCCCATCCCACGACCTTTAAGACCGCAAAGGAATCATCGCGCAAATTCGGAAACTTAACCAACATTTCCGCAATGGGAATCTGAGCATCAGCCGTATAGCGAAGTTGAGGATCTTGTACGATTTCTACCATTAAAATGCAACTATTCATAGATCTGATTTGGTATGGGTCAGTTGATAGTGATTTGAGGTTCAAAAATCAGCAGCTTAGACAGAATACTATTTTCTACTCTATCTGACTCAAATGATACGCTTCATCATCTCGATTGATGCCTTGAGATTGGTTAACAAAATCTTGAACCAGATTGCGGTATTCTCTGAGCGTCGTATCCACCCAATCGCGATCATGGCTATTAGCATAGAGATGAACGAGAGGTTCACCCGCATCCGGTAAAACCAAAATCCAGTTATCATCTTGAAAATTCAACAGCTTCACCCCATCTATTAATTCTAAATTCTCTGTAGCATTCGTTTCGACTAAATGGCGCATCAAAGTTCCCTTAACCGCCCAAGGACAGCGTACCGTGTAGCGGCGGTGAATTACACAGGGTAAATCCGCCCGAATTTGTGCCAGCGATCGCTCTTGAGTCGTTAACATTTCCACCATCTTGGCGATCGCAAACATCGCATCAAACCCCGGATGAAATTGAGGAAAAATAAACCCCATCTCCCCACTTCCACCCAGTACCACATTCGGATTGGTGTGACAAGCTTCCATCAAAGCCGTAGGATTAGCTTTTGTGCGAATCACCTTCGCATCGTGACGACGGGCAATTTGTTCAACAGCCGAAGACGCCTGAACCGGAACCACCACCGTACTGCGGGGATTTGCCGTTAACACCATATTCACCATCAAAGCCGTGAGGATTTCACCGCGAATGGTGCTTCCGGTTTCATCAACCAAGATAAACTGTTCACCATTGGCATAAACCTGAACCCCAAAATGCGCCCGCAACGCCTCAACCACACGACTCAGTTGATCAAGCAGATTTTCTCGTTCTCGGTTCGAGACAGAAGTTTGACTCAAACTGGCATTCAACACCACCGCATCACAGCCAAATTTAGCTAACAACTGGGGTAAAATCGCCCCAGAAACCGCATAGACATAATCAATCACGATTTTAGCGTTACTGTGGCGTAAAGCTTCAACATTCAAATGTTTCTCAAAACTAATGCTGTAGTTATCAACAACTTCCGCCGGATAAACCACATTACCAATTTCGTGAATTTGCGCCCGTCGTAAGTCTTCCTTAAAATAAGCCCCCTCGATTTTTTTCTCTTTAGCTTTGGTGATGTTAATCCCCTTGCTATCGATAATTTCAATTAAAATTTGATCCGCTCGATCCGGAGACAAACGAACGTGTAACCCGCCAGCCACATTCAGCGTCGGAATAACCGCCCTCGCGACTGGCAGGGCTGCGGCTTCTAGGTTAAATACGTTCACCCCCACCGACATCAAACCCGAAATCAGCGATCGCGTCACCATCCGAGAAATCCCCCGTTGATCACGGGATACCGCCACCGTCGAACCATGTTTGAGAGTTGAACCATAAGCCGCGCCCAATTTCACCGCAAACTCTGGGGTAATATCAATATTGGCTAACCCCTGAACCCCTCGCTGACCAAATAAATTCCGTTTAGCCGTATTGCCCCAAATCAGGTTAATGTTCAGCGTCGCGCCCGATTCAATTTTTTTACTCGGCCAAACCCTAACACCGGGGCTAATTTGCGCTTCTTCGCCCACCGTTGACAGCGATCCGACAACCGCACCTTCTAAAACATGAGCGCGTCGATCAACTCTTGTTCCTCGGGCAATCACACAAGCCCGCAGATGCACATCATCGCCGATAATTGCTCCATTCCAAATAATCGGGCGTTTAATATTGGCATCGGCTCCAATAGTAATATTATCCCCAATCACCGATCCGGCTGCAATTTCTGCTCTCGGCCCGATGCGACAATTGCGACCAATTAAAACCGGGGTTTCTATCTGAGCCGTGCTATCAATGTAAGTATTTTCTCCCAACCATAGACCCGGCGATCGCTGATCATAGGTCATCTCAAGTTTAACTCTACCTCGAAGCGCGTCATATTGGGCTTCTCGATAGGCATCTAGATGACCGACATCACACCAGTATCCCTCAGCAACATAACCATACATGGGGATACCTTTTTCTAAGAGTAAAGGGAACAAGTCCTTAGAAAAATCCGACTCTTGATTGGCGGGAAGATAGTCTAAAACTTCCGGTTCGAGAATGTAGGTTCCGGTGTTAACGGTATCGGAGAAAATTTCACTGGTGGAGGGTTTTTCGAGAAATCGACGAATGCGATGATTTTTATCCGTGATCACCACACCAAAATCTAAGGGGTTAGGAACCCGAGTTAAGACCAATGTAGCCTTAGAGTTGTGTTCCAGATGAAAGTCAATGGCAGCACTGAGATCAAAGTCAGTAATACAGTCACCACTGATCACCAAAAAAGTATCATCCAGCAGTTCAGCAATATTTTTCACACAACCTGCGGTTCCCAAGGGTTGATCTTCTTCCACCGCGTAGGTCATTTGTACCCCAAAGTCAGTCCCATCGTGAAAATATTCACGCATGACATCCGGCAGGTAGTGTAGAGTGGCAATCACCTCATAAATTTTATGCTGCTTGAGCAAATTGATAATATGTTCTGCTATGGGGCGGTTTAGAATAGGCACCATCGGTTTGGGTAGATCACAGGTTAACGGTCTTAGTCTCGTTCCTGATCCACCCGCCATCAGCACTGCTCGCATAGATCCTCCAAAAGTTGTGTGCGCCTGTCATTGTGAAGTGAGAGTCTTTAGGTAGAGCCAGACTCCTGAAAGCATCTGGTGTTTTGTGGAAACGGTAGAAGTTCGACGTTTACCCGGTGCTGACCTTCTGGCTCGTTGCCATCCGATCCACCTCTTGCCTAGCGTTCATTTTATCATTTGATCCCCAACTCTCCGACTGATTGATCCCCGAGATGCCTAAAAATTTTGGGATTCACCAATGTTTCCTAAAACTGCTAAAATAAAGTCAACAGGGATAGCCTGTGGTGCAAAATTTCAGTTTGATTGACAACAATATCTAGAGAGTAGTTGCCTTATGGGTTCGCTCATCACGATTGCTTTGCTGGCTCTCTACACTGGCGGAGTTTGGAAATTCTGGAGTGGGTTTGAGCAAACGAATTATGTTAAAAGTTTCGGGAATCGTCTATCTCTGTCGTTGTTATGGCCTGTATTCTTTACAGCTAACCGTTCCTATCGGACAAATTTTACAAAGGCATTGAAGGGATCAAGGCGCTAGTCTGAATCAATCGATAACAGTTGTAGCGAGGGTGACTTGCTTTTGTTCTGTGGGATCTGATATCGTACCCACTAACTCGGGAAATCTCATCTTGTATTGCTGAGTTATTAGCTTGAATTGGGCTGAGAAGTTCCATCTGTCCACAGTCAACCTCAAGCTGAATCGCTCCCATTCGAGTCAGTTTGATCCAGGAGTCTGGCATCTTCCCACCCCTTCCACTGCACTATAGGGGTTGCTGTGATCCATAAGCTTTTACTAACACTCAAACGGAGGTGGCCCGACGCGACGGAGTTTTCAATCGTAGCTACAGCTACCCTCGTGTTAACCTTAATGCTACTCGGCATCGTTAAGCTGGGAGGACTCCAACCCCTAGAACTGGTTGCCTACGATCAGATGATGCGGTTACGCTCGAGTTTGCCACCTGATACCCATATATTAGTCGTAGCAATTACCGAAGAAGATATTCAAATCTATAACCGTTTACCCCTTTCTGATGAACTGATCGCCCAAGTTCTCAAAACGTTATTATCCTACGAACCCCGTGTGATTGGGCTGGACTTGTACCGCGATATCCCCTATGAACCCGGACATCAGCAACTCGTTGATCAACTCCGTTCCCCGAAGATTATTGCGATCAAAAACTTGGGTTACGCAGACATTAAGGGAACTCCAGCCCCGCCCACCATTCCCCCCTCACGAGTCGGGTTCAATGATATTATTTTAGATCCCGATAACGTTGTGCGCCGCAACTTGATGTTTGCTGATGCACCCGAAGGAACTTTATATTCCTTTTCTCTAAAACTCGCTCTCAACTATCTTCAAGCTGAAGGTATCCACCCGCAAAATGATCCCAGCGATCGCGATCGCATTCGTTTGGCAGAGGCGGTCTTTTTACCCCTACAAACCAACTCCGGCGGATATCAAAATATTGACGCCCAAGGTTATCAAATTCTATTAAACTACCGTTCGGCTAAGGAGGTCGCCCGCACGGTTAGTATCTCTGAAGTTTTGAATGGGTTGATCGAACCGAACTGGGTTAAAGACAAAATCGTACTGATTGGTACAACCGCCCCGAGCGCCAAAGATCTATTTCTGACTCCTTATAGTCCCGCTAAGAAAAGCTCCCCAAAAACCCCCGGTGTAATCATTCACGCTCAAATGGTCAGCCAAATACTTGATGCTGTTCAAGGCGTGCGACCCTTATTTCAATTTTGGCCGATTTGGATAGAAACAGCCTGGGTACTCGGCTGGGCAATTCTGGGGTCAACCTTAGCTTGGCTGAGTCGTCATATACTGATTTTAGTCTTGGGGACTCCCCTTTTATTGGGCATCTTATTTAGCCTTTCCTTCTGGCTATTTTTAAACGCCTACTGGGTTCCGGTGGTGAGTCCGTGTTTGGCTTTTTTCTTAACCAGTGGAACCCTGATCTCTTATCGCGCCTTTCAAGCCCAACGTCAACAACAGGTAATGATGCGGCTACTCGGACAGAATGCCTCTCCTGAAATTGCAGAAGCGTTATGGAAAAGTCGCGATCGCTTACTGGCTGATGGCAAGTTACCCGGACAAAAGTTAACTGCAACAATATTATTTACCGATATTCGGAATTTTAGTACCATTTCTGAACAAATGCCCCCCGAAAATTTGTTAGAGTGGCTCAATGAATATCTGGCAATGCTCACCCAAACCATTCACAATCATCACGGTATTATTAATAAATTTACGGGTGATGGCATCATGGCGGCTTTTGGTGTGCCGATGGTGCGTACCAATGAACATCAAATTGCCAGAGATGCTTTTGCGGCTGTTTCCTGCGCCTTGGAGATGGGTGAACGACTCCAACAGTTAAATCTAGAGTGGCATCCTAGAGGTTTGCCTGTGATTCAAATGCGAGTCGGAATTTTTACAGGCCCGTTAGTTGCTGGGAGTTTAGGCGGTCGCGATCGCTTAGAATATGGTTTACTCGGAGATAGTGTTAATATTGCCTCTCGCTTAGAAAGTTGTCAAAAAGAACGTCAATCAAGTGTTTGTCGGATTTTAATTGCTTATCAAACGTTGCAATATATTGAGGATAAATTTGAAGTCGAAGCTTGGGGTTTGATGCCGTTAAAAGGCAAACAGCAAATGGTTGATGTGTATCGCGTCATTCGTAAGTATTAGTCGGCAATAGGCACTCATGCAAGAGGCACTCTTGCAAAAGGCAATCTTGCCAAATTGATAACTGGTCACTGGTCCAGGGCTGTTTCATTCTCAGTCAACCGTTCCCCGGCTTTTAAAGCCGGGGCTTGCGGTTGACTCGCTTCCCGAGTTAAAAATTGCCGGGGGGATGGGGTGATGGGGTGGTGGGGAGAGGACTTTTTTAAACATGAAAAGCCGTTTTTAGGAAATTTTCTTCCTTTAGCCTTTCTTGTTTTCTTTGCTCATCTAACTCCTGATTAATTTGTACCATCACATGAAATCTATCCGCTACAACTTGAGCATTTGGCATGAATTATAAGACTAAGCTTTTGTATCCTTTCCACAGATCTATGCTGACTTCTTCTATCTTTTCTAACACCTCTGTCCCCCATACCCTCAACACTTTTTGGATTTCTTCTTGTGTTCTTCCCTACTTAATTTGCAGATCCCAACGAGAAATCCTTGAGATTCACCACAATTGCTTTTTATGATTGAGTAGTTCTACTTAATTTACTACATTTGCAGCCTTAACTGAACTGTATTGCTTCAGGTATGACAATGTACTGCCCATCGAGGCCAATAGCGACTGAGTGGATCAAATTAGGTTGAGCAATCTGTTTAGCTTGATTATTTCACAGGCGTAGTGTAATATCTTGACTACCATTATTGAGTAAATCATGCTCGCCTACATTAATTAAGGAGTAATTAACTGTTATGGTCAACAGTTTCAATGAATGGTCTACCCTCAAAGAAGTGGTTGTTGGTTCTCCCATCAACTACAATACTCAAGATTTAGAGTTGTCTTTCAAAGTCTTTTTTCACGATGTTGCCTATTCCGCATTTTGCTATCCTTACTATGGAAGTGATAGTCAAAACAAGGGGGCAGATTCTCAAAGTTCCGGAACCCATAGCCTCAAAAAAAGATACTTAGAAGAGTTGAATGAAGATGTTGAGGAACTGGTAAATACTTTAAAGCAATTGGGTGTTAAAGTGCATCGACCCCTTCCCTTGAGTAAAGCCATAAAATTTGAAACTCCTTATTGGAAAGCCGATTGTATTCCCGCCTTAAATATTCGCGATCAAGCGATTATTATGGGCAATGAAATCTTAGAAACGCCCCCACAAGTCCGAGCCAGGTATTTTGAAAATGATCTCTTAAAACCGATTTTTTACGAATATTTTCAACGGGGGGCAAAATGGACAAATATGCCCAAGCCGATTATGACGGATAAATCCTTTGATACCTCCTACATTTCCGGTCAAAATGTCCCGGCGATGCAGGAGGTTTATCACCAAAATGAATCGGAATTTGATATCGGCTATGAAATGATGTTTGATGCGGCCCAGTGCATCCGCTTTGGTAAAGACATTCTGATCAACGTAGCAACCAAAAACCATTACTTAGCTTACCAGTGGTTGCAGCGTCATTTTGAAGGAAAATTTAACTTTCATATGCTTTATCAGTTTGCTGATAATCATATCGACAGTATTATATTACCCTTAAAACCCGGTACTCTTTTATTACGCAACCCTCAGTTTTTGGATCGATTACCCGAATCGCTACAAAAATGGGATATCATTTATCCACCTGAGCCAACTGAGAATATTTTCCCCAGCTACGAAGAAGATGATTTAATCCTGACCACCAAGTACATTGACTTAAATGTTTTGTCGGTTGATGAAGATAAAATAATCGTCAATTCTCTGTTTCCCGAACTGATTAAAACCTTAGAAAAACATGGATTTACCCCCATTCCCGTACAACATCGACATCGGAGAATTTTTGGGGGTGGGTTCCATTGTTTCACGCTTGATACAGTCCGCGAAGGCTCCCTAGAAGACTATTTTAGTTAAACGGATTGAATTCAACTCCCTTGAGAAAATCACCTTGCACAATTGCTTCTTGAACGATTGAGATTCAGATATGTTGCTTTTCATCTCGCTCGCTTTTATGATAGTAGCCATCCTCATAGGAGCGGTATTTCTAACTCCTTTCCCCCATTGGCCTACCTATTTTAGTATCTGGAAACATATTCTGTTTGATCCTGAACCCTCTGTTGGATTTAAAGCCAGACAAAAACAGGTTTTCTATCTGCTTAACTATACGTTAAAACTGCCGTTTATTGCCCTGTGTTGGTGTCTTGACGAACTGTTCTTTTCCGAGTATCGAAAACAGATTCTCCGCACCCCTGTTTTTATTGTTGCCCAACCTCGCAGCGCCACAACATTTCTGCACCGAACTCTCGCTTCAGATGAAAAAACATTTTTCGGTATTCGACTATTAGAATGGCGCTACCCTTCTATTTTGCTGCAAAAACTCTTGCAAGCGACAGGTATTTTGGAGCGGATGAGCCAAGTTAATTATTGGGGAAATAGCAACCAAGCTGAACTCGCTGAGAAGATGCACTATAGCTATCTCAATGATTATGAAGATGATGGATTTTTGTTTGAAGAATGCTTTCTGCATCAGTTCTATGTCATTAACCGCTTTCCTTATCCCAAGTTATTAGAAAGTCTGAATAACTTTAGCAAACTTTCCCGGAGAACTCAGGAAAAGATGCTACAAACTCAATATAAAGTGATTCAAAAAGTTCTGTATTTACGGGGCGGGAATCTCATTTATGTCTCTAAAGATAATGAGTGTCTTCAACGTTTAAACATGATGAAATCTCTTTATACGGATGCTTTATTTGTGACGATAACCCGAGAATCAGAAAAGTTTATGAACTCCTACATTACTCTAATTTGTCAGTCCGCTTACTGCAAGTCCGGGGTAGATGTGATCAATATTCCCGACTGGGTGCCGATGCAGCGAACGGTTCGAGCAGAAGCCGCCAGCCAAACCATTGAATTTTTTGAAAGCTTACCCCCGGAACAAAAATTGTGTTTCTCGTTTAATCGCCTCACTCAAAATATTAAAGATTCTGTGGAGTTGGTTTATCGCCAATTAAATCTTTCTGTGACTCCAGAGCAAGCTGAATATTTAGAGAACCTAGATACACGGCAAAACTTGCGAGATGCGGGGTATAAAACGGGTTCTGAGGAATTTCAAGAGTTTGAGTTTTTTGATCGCTTTGCTGCCGAAGTTGACAAAAACCATGAAGCGCTCCTGAAGTCAATTCATTTAATCAAGTAGCTGAAATGGATACTCAAACAACAACACAAATTTTAAGGCAGTGGTTTGAAAGTTGGGCAGAAGATGATGTAGAAGCAGTGATTGAGGGCTTATCAGAAACCGTCGTTTTCTACGCCCCGCAAAATGAATTTAACAAAGCGATTCCTTATCTCGGTAAAAAAGTGGGAAAACAGGCTGTGGTTGAAGCCTTTGAAATTCGAGCGGAAACCACTGAACTGTTAAACTATGATTTGCTGGAATTTATTGTTGAGGGGAACAAAGCCTGCATTATTTCTCATACTCAGGAAATTTGTAAACAAACCCAACAAATTTTTGAACTTGAAGATGCTCAATTTATCGTCTTAGATGAAGCGGGTAAAATTGCATCATGGAGCTTTTATTTTGACCCCAATCCAGAGGTTGCTGCGTTTAAAGCGGACTTTGATAAACAATTGATTCAAGCTGTTAAAAACCATCAACTTGATGCGGTAAAATCGCTGTTAGATGGGGGTGCAAATGTCAATTTTAGAGATCCCCAGAGTGGCTTAACGGTATTGATGATCGCGGCAAGTCAGGCGAATGTAGAGATGGTTAAGCTGTTGTTAAATGCGGGTGCGGATGTCTATATGCTTGATAGTTGTTTGGGGAGTTCAGTGTTACATCAAGCTTGTCAAGGCGGAAGTGCGGAAGTCGTCAAACTTCTGGTTGAAGCGGGAGCATTTATTGATGCGGTTAGTGCGACGGGAAAACACAGGACTCCCTTACAGGAAGCTCTTTTCTATGGTCATAATCAATGCGCTGAAATTTTGCTCAATGCAGGCGCAAACTTAATTAGTCACTCATTACCAGTGAAGAAGAATTAATCGTTAATTGTTATCAATCATTAATGCAATACCAAACAATAAAAATTCAACACTGATTACGGGGGGCGGGTTTATTGAGATCTTAATGAATTACACATATTGTCACCTCACCCGCCCCTACACAAGGATAACTGATAGCTAATTACTGATAATATAAGATGAGTTATTTAAAGCTACTTGAACCTTTTAAACTGGGAAATTTAGAGCTATCCAATCGAATTGTGATGGCTCCATTAACGCGCAGACGCGCAGGAGAAAATAATGCTCCAACTTCCCTTAACGCCCTCTATTATGCTCAACGATCTTCTGCGGGATTAATTATTAGTGAAGCGACTCAAATTTCTCCCCAAGGCACAAGCTTACCGCAAACACCAGGAATTTATAGCCCAGAACAAATCGCAGGTTGGCAACAGGTTATTCAAGCGGTACACGACAAAGGAGGACGCATTTTTCTGCAATTGTGGCACGGTGGACGCTGTTCTCATCCGTCCTTGCAACCCAATGGAGAATTGCCCGTTGCTCCCAGTGCGATCGCCCCGAGAGAAGAAAAAGCCTTAACTGCAACCGGGGAAGAAGTTCCTTTTGTCGTCCCCAGAGCGCTTTTAACAGAAGAAATTCCCGGAATTATTACTCAATATCGTCAAGGGGCAGAAAATGCCTTGAAAGCGGGGGCTGATGGCATCGAAATTCACGGGGCGAGTGGTTATTTACTCGATCAATTTCTACAAGATAATAGCAACAAACGGACGGATGAATATGGCGGAAGCATCGAAAATCGCGCCCGTTTACTGCTAGAAGTAACCGCCTCCGTAATTGAGGTTTGGGGATCTCAACGGGTGGGAGTGCGCCTATCTCCGAGTAGCACGTTTCAAGATATGAATGACTCCAACCCGGAAGCTTTATTTAACTATGTGGTGACTCAGCTTGAGCGTTTGAAATTGGCTTATCTGCATATTGTAGAACCCCGAATTAAAGGCAGCCACGATGATTTTACCGAAAAAAAAGTACAGCTTGGCGTCCACCATTTTCGTCCCTTATATAGCGGGACATTAATAACAGCCGGGGGCTATACTCGCGAAACAGGAGAAGCTATCATTGTTCAGGGTGATGCCGATCTAGTATCATACGGAAGGCTATTTATTGCCAATCCTGATTTACCCAAACGTTTTGCTCTCAATGCCCCACTCAATTCCTATCATCGGCCAACGTTTACGGGAGGCTCGGAACGGGGGTATATTGATTACCCATTTTTAGAAGAATCTGAACCCTTTAAATTCTCCAATTTATCACTCAAGTAAGGTGTAATATGATCGCTCAAACTTTGACAGGATTGTTGGTCTTATTTCTATCGGGAATGATCTTTTGGATCTGGGAAATTCAAGATCCACTGCGATCGGTTGAATACCGTTCTCGCTTCCCCAGAGAATTCGGCGCCGCCATGATTTCGGCTGTTTATAGCATTATTCTCGCCTATTTTTTTGTGGCGCTGGTCAGACTAACAATCTCTCCATCCCTGATGGATTTTATGGGTTGGACTGGCTTATTATCTCTGCCTTTATGGGTGCGGTTATTGATTGCTTATTTGTTAAAAGATTTCAGTTTTTATGTCACCCATTGGATTAAACACGTTAATAATACCCTGTGGTTAACCCATAATTGGCACCATTCTATCGATCAACTTTGGTGGCTGGCGGCGCAACGGGAAAGTTTAACAGATGTGCTGCTATTTAAAGTAGGATTTCTCAGCTTTCCCTTGTTGGGTATTCCACCCGAAATTATGATTTTTGTGGGAATTCATTACATTATTCACGATAACTGGATTCATCTCAATGTTAAATGGCGCTCTTGGATGGGGGTGATTGAGTGGTTTTATGTTACTCCTCGCTTTCATTCTGTACACCATACCCAAACGGGTTCACACACCAAAAATTTAGGGGCTTTATTTACTATCTTTGATCGCATTTTTGGTACTTATGTTGATCCGGAAAAAGTTACACCGGATCAAGTACAATTTGCATCAGGAGATAACGCCGTTGTCACCCTGCGAAAAATTGTTGGGGTGTAGCTGCATTGAGCATGAATTAAGAAACCAATCAATTAGACAAAAATGATTACACAAATCATAATCGGATGGTTAGCTACTTTTGTTACAGGTGCGCTGGTTTGGATACTTTTAGAAAAACCAGATCCTCTGCGGGAGATCAAATATGCAGAGGTATTTGTCAAAGACTTTGGGGCGGCGCTGATCTCGATTTTCTTTACCATCATTATTTCCTATGTCTATGCCGATCTGATCAAGCTGTTAATTCCGGCCTCCTTCAAGGAATTATTGGGCGGGTTTGGAGTGCTGTCCTTGCCGATCTGGGTGCGGTTAATTTTAGCGTATTTCATCAAAGATTTTTGGTATTATGTTTGTCATTGGTGGATGCACCATAACAAATATCTTTGGCAAACTCATTTATGGCATCATTCCATTCAACAATTATGGTGGCTTGCCGCTCAAAGAACCAGTTTTACCAGTCGATTTTTGTTTCAAGTTGGATTTATTGCTTTTCCACTTCTCTCAATTCCGCCAGAGGTGATGTTTTATGTTGGCTTGCTCGGAGCTTTGCATGAAAATTGGACTCATTCTAACGTTCAATGGCGTTCTTGGATGGGAATGTTAGAGTGGATTTTTGTGACACCTCGCTATCACAGTCTACATCATACCCAAATTGGAGCTTATAACATGGGTAGCTATTTTACAATTTTTGATCGCCTATTTGGAACTTATATTAATCCAGATTCTCTTGACCCCAATCAGCAGATTTTTGGAGTGGTTGAGCAACCGATAACCTGGCAAAAAGTTGTTGGGATTTAGCATCGGTATGAATTGAGTTAAGCGAACAGGGTGAAGAAATATCATGCAATATAAACAACTCGGTGATAGTGACTTGTTGGTTTCCGAATTGTGTTTGGGAACGATGAATTATGGCGATCAAAATACCTTGGAAGAGGCGGAAAAACAACTCGATTATGCCGTCGATCAAGGCATTAATTTTATCGATACCGCAGAAATGTATCCCGCCCCTACCCGTGCAGAAACCCAAGGTAAAACCGAGGAATACATCGGTCATTGGTTGAGCAAACAGCGACGAGATCAATTCATTATTGGTACGAAAGTATCCGGCCCATCGGGAGATCAAACTTTACCAATTACTTGGATTCGGGATGGCAAAAGTCGAATCGATCGCCAGAACATTCAGGAAGCCGTAGAGGGGAGTCTCCGACGTCTACAAACCGACTATATTGATCTCTATCAAATTCATTGGCCGGATCGTTACGTTCCTTTATTTGGCGCTCCCGATTATGATCCTCGTTATCAGCGAGAAACCGTACCGATTTTAGAGCAGTTAGAAGCCTTTGCAGATTTAGTGAAAGCGGGTAAAATTCGCTATTTGGGTGTGAGTAATGAAACGCCTTGGGGATTGTGTGAATTTTGTCATTTAGCCAAACAGTTTGGATTGCCGAAAATTGTCTCTATTCAGAATGCTTTTAATTTAACCAATCGAGTCTTTCAAATTCATTTAGCAGAAGCCTGTCATTTTCATAACGTTGGATTAATTGCCTATAGTACCCTGGCTTTTGGGCATCTATCGGGTAAATATCTCTCCCAAACTCCCGCAGGTTCTAGATTAGATTTGTTCCCCGGATTTGACAGACGCTATCACAAACCCTATTTTCAAGAAGCAGTTAAAGCTTATGTAGAAATTGCTCATCAATATGGTTTAACTCCTGTACAATTAGCATTAGCTTTTGTGCGATCGCGCTGGTTTGTGGCCAGTACGATTATCGGGGCTTCAACAATCGAACAGCTAAAAGAAAACCTAAGCTGTTTAGATATAGAATTAAGCCCAGAAATTTTAGCAGAAATCGATAAAGTTCACGCCCGTTATCCCAACCCAACGCCCTAATAGTTATCAGGTTTCAGTCGCTCGTTTGGAGTTAAAAATGAATGAAGTTTAAGGAAAATACAATGGAAATACTCAAGATTCCCGCAGCTTGGAAAGGGGATGAGCTACTTAATTCTCAATACTGGAATTACCAACTCAGTTCCCTAGAAATTGGAGAAATTGAAGCGGCGATTCATGCTCTCAAATCCTCTAGTAATTCTCCCCTTGAATTTCCTCAACTCAAAAAAACCTTAGAAGCGGTTTCAGAAGAATTAGAAAATGGAAAAGGAGCCGTTCTTTTAAAAGGGTTTCCCGTCGATCAATATTCAGAAGAAGAACTCGCAGAGGTTTACCTAACACTGTGTAAACAAATGGGGATTCCAATTCGACAATCCAATTCAAACTTTGATTCTCCCTCTCGGGAAAAAACTCAATTTATTACCTCTATCCGAGCAGAGGCGGATTCATCTAAGGATGGTAAACAGTCTAATGATGCTTACAAACTTCACACAGATCGTTATGATGTGCTGAGTTTATTGTGTGTTAGACAAGCAAGAATAGGTGGAGAAAATCGTTTGGCAAGTGCCGTTACGATCGCCAACGAAATGCTTCAATCTCATCCAGAAATTGCCGAAGCATTATTTCAAGGGATGCCTTGGCTTTTTGAGGGAGAAAAAGGTTGGATCAGTTATCCAATATGGAGTATCCACAAGGGCAAATTTACCACCCAACTTTCTAGTACCTATCCCCGTTTAAGTCAATTCGTTGAAGGAGCGCCGCGACTGACTGAGAAGCAAAAACAAGGTTTGGATTTAATACAAGCAATTGGGAGTAAAATGGGGGTAACGCTAACCTTAGAACCGGGAGATTGGCTGATGGTGAATAATCATATTGTTTATCATGCCCGCTCTTCTTGGAAAATTGAGTTAGGGGAATACGATCGCTTACTTCTAAGGGTTTGTTTTTCTCCGCTTAATAGTCGAGAATTGCCGAACACGGATACTTTTAAAAGCATCTGGGGATCTGTAGAAGCAGGAAAACCTAGAGGGGGATTTTTGCCTAATCATAAGCTTCCGCCAGACCAAGCGATTAATGAACCGTTATCGGAAACAGAATCTTATTGGTTGGATCGATATCTGAAAGTTAGATGGGTAGGAATAGAACCAAAAAAATGAAGGAAAATATGATTAATTTACTTAATCTTCCAGGCCTGTGGAAAGGTGATGAAATCATCAATTCACCCTACTGGAATTATCGATTTACTCCAGAAGAACTCGCCGAAATTGACGCGGCAATTCACACTCTAAAAGTCTCTAAAAATCAAGGGATTCAGTTTGCTCAACTCCGCCAAACTCTCGCAGGCGTTTCCGAAGAATTGGAAAATGGAACAGGAGCCGTTCTTTTAAAAGGGTTTCCAGTTGATAAATATTCAGAAGAAGAACTCGCAGAGGTTTACCTAATACTGTGCAAACAGATGGGTATGCCCGTGAGAGAATCCAATTCAGACTTTGATTCGCCCTCTCGGGAAACTAGACAATTTATTACCTATATTAGAGCAGAAGCTCCAGATTCATCTCAGGAAGGGAAACAATCCAATGATGCTTTTAAGCTTCATTGCGATCGCTGTGATCTTAATAGTTTACTCTGCGTTAGACAAGCCAGAGAAGGGGGCGAAAATCGCTTGGCGAGTGCCATTACCATCTACAATGAAATGCAGCAATCTCATCCCGAAATCGTCCAAGAGTTGTTTAAAGAAATCCCTTTCTTTTTTGAGGGAAAAAATAATTGGATAACTTATCCTTTATGGTGTATTCATAACGGAAAATTCACCACTCAATATTCCAGTGCTTATGTTCGTTTGAGTCAATCCATAGCAGGAGCGCCCCGACTCACGGAAAAACAACAGAAAGGTTTGGAACTTTTAGAGGAAATTGGATTGAAAGTAGGAATGATGTTCAAGTTAGAACCGGGCGATTGGTTGATTACAAACAATCATGTGACTTATCATGCCCGCTCTTCTTGGAAAATCGAGTCAGGGGAATACGATCGCTTACTTTTAAGGGTTTGGTTTTCTCCATTTAATAATCGAGAATTGCCCGATACACCTGCATTCAGAGCGATGTGGGGAAATGTAGAAACTGGGAAACCCAGAGGCGGATTTTTGCCCAATCATCCGACTCCCCCCAACCAATCAATTAAGGAACCTCTATCAGAAACCGAATCTTATTGGCTGGCTCAGTACATGAAAGGCAGATGGAGAGGAGTAGATCAAATCAAATGATAGATCAACAAAGAAATCACCGAATTAATTATATCCAAACTTCACCCCATCGTCATTGTTATGGGATGGGTTTAGGTATTATTATTCTGGACGAACAATATCCAGGTTTTCCCGGAGATACCCGCAACGCCAGCGCTTATCCGTTTCCCATTCAATATGAAATTGCTGAAGGTTTAGACGGGAAAGAGTTACTGTTCAAAGCCGATAAAACTCCCTATTTAGAACCGATTCAAAAAGCCGCTAAGAAACTGGAGAAAATGGGCTGTCGGGCGATCGCGGGGGAATGTGGTTATTTTGCTTACTTTCAAAAAGAAATTGCCGGCTATGTTAATGTTCCCGTTTTTATGTCGAGTTTACTTCAAGTTCCTTTGGCTCAACAGTTGATCGGGAAGGATAAAGTTGTGGGAATTCTTGTATTCTCAAAAGATGTTTTAACTGTTGCCCATTTAGAAGCGGTTGGAATTCAGCCCAATAGTAATTATGTGATTGAGGGAATGTTAGAGTCGGGTTGTTGTTCGGAAATCACCAATCTTTATATGTCACCCGATCCCCTATTACGAGGAGCGAACTACGACAAAATTGAACAGGAATTAACCGAATTGGCGGTGGATTTTTATCAACGTTATCCTCATATGGGAGCTTTACTTTTAGAATGTTCGGGAACTCCACCCTTTGCCCGTGCGATTCAACAAGCGATTAATCTTCCGGTTTTGAGTTGGGGAACTCTATTAGATTATGCCTATTCTTTGGCGGTTCACCGGGACTACTACGGGCATATTTAATCTTGAATCAGTTCCCCAGAATTCCCGATAGCGAACTTGAGATCTTAGCCTCAGAAAAAACAGTTTAGTTGAAATGAAATCACCCCTATTTGTATGGAAAACCAACTCAAAAATCTCAATCAGTTATCGGATAAAAGAACTGTTTTTTTACCGTTCGCCTTCCTTTTAACAGCACTGTTTGCCATTGGTCTTGCTCCAATTTTTATGAAATTTAGCATAAGCGAGATTAGTCCCAATACGACCATTTTTAATCGCTTTTGGATGGCGAGTCTGGTCTTTGCGGTTGGAAATGGAATCCGGGCAATTCGCCAACATTTATCTGACAATTCACCCAAGGAGCAACAAAAGCTTTATACGCCGAAAAACATAGGGTTGCTGTTATTGGTTGGTAGTTTATATGCAGCTATTCAACTCCTCTGGGCTTGGTCATTGTCTCGAACAACTGTTGCGAGTTCTGTGACAATTTTACATGGTTTGCGACCCCTTTTAACGGCACTGGGAGGATGGATTTTATATAAAAATCGCTATGACAGCAAATTTTTAATGGGTATGGCTATTGCCATTATCGGCGCTATCTTGATTGGTTTTAACGATTTCTCAGACTCAATCAATAAATTACAGGGAGATTTATTATCTGTATTCTCTGCAATTTCTTCTGCTTTGGAGTTGCTGATTATGGAACACTTGATCACCCAATTTTCCGCTCAAACTCTAATGTTTTGGTGTTGTACCATTGGCTCTTTTGTAACAACAATTACCTTGATCATTACAGGCGATCAATTTTTTCCTGTGTCATGGCTAGGATGGGGGGCTGTTATTTCTTTGGCTCTGGTTTGTCAAGTCATTGGTCAAGGACTAATTACCTATTCTCTTAACTATTTATCATCGGGAGTTGTCGCGGTTACGATGCTCCTTGATCCCGTGATTAGCGCTCTTTTTGCTTGGACAATCTTGAGCGAACAATTAAATGTTTTAAATGGGGTATTTTGTTGTATAGTTTTACTGGGTATATATCTGTCTCTATCGAGCAAATATGCGGTTAAAAGTGAGACACTTTCCTAATTGATACCCGTTGGCAGTTCGTCAGAAATTCAGGAGAAATTTATGGTCAAAAATTTTGAACCCTTGTCGGTATCTCAAGAGGGTATTGCGAGTTCCCAACCCAACGGTCAAGCTCACAGCGACTTGAAAATGTTGCAGTTGATCAATAGCAATAAAGATACCTTAAAAATGGATGACCTCGTGCTACTTTTGTACGGTCACTCCGCCTTTCAAAATCTGTATGCTGGCTGTGAACTGGGTGTCTTTGAACTGCTCTGGAAACACCCCGATCTTTCCCAAGCAGAAATTAGTCAAAAGTTACAACTCGCCGACTATCCGACTAAAGCTTTATTGCTGGGACTAACAGCGTTGAAACTGATTCAAAAAGTTGACGATAAATATCGCAATAGTTTAGTCATTCAAATGCTGTTTTTAGAAAACACTTGGAAAGAGTTCTACGATGTTGTTCTCTTTGAAGCCAAGATTGTTTATCGCGGTTCGATTGATTATGTAGAATCTTTACATCAGAATAAAAATGTCGGTTTGCGACAATTCCCAGGTCAAGGGCCAGATTTATATAATCGCTTGCACGAGAATCCCGGACTTGACAAAGTATTCTATAACTTTATGGGATCTTGGTCAAAATTAGTGAACCCTTTATTGTTTGAAAAGGTTGATTTTTCTCATTTCAAAACAGTTGTGGATGTCGGAGGGGGAGATGCAACCAATTCCATTGCTTTAGCTCAGGCTTTCCCCAACGTACAGATTACGTTGATGGATATTCCAGACAGTTGTAAAATCGCTCAAAATCATATCGATCTACATCAATTAACAGACCGAATTCAAGTGAGGGGAGCGGACATCTTTGTTGATGAATTTCCCCAAAATCAAGATTGTTTTCTGTTTATTCATGTATTAGTCATCTGGTCTTTAGATAAGAATACAACATTGCTTCGTCGGGCTTATGAAGCCCTAAAACCGGGAGGTTCCGTCGTTATTTTTAACATGATGACATCCGATGAAGAAGATGGTCCCCTGATGGCTGCCCTTGATTCATCCTACTTTGTCTCAATTCCGCACGAGGGGGGGATGATTTATTCTTGGAGTGACCATGAACAATGCTTGCGGGATGCGGGATTCACCCAAATGAAGCGAATTTATTGTGATTTTTGGGCGCCAAGCGGTATTATTGTCGCCACAAAATAGTCTTGGACTGTTTGAACGTTTAGCTGAAGCTAAACTAATTTAGGGAATGTTTTCCGATTGATGAGAGGCGATACATCTAACGATCAAAACATTCCTCCTTTTCCAAAAATTGACTCATTAAAGTTGGCTTATGACACAGGTTGAATCATTAAAAATACCGATCTGGATGCAGAGAATTGAATACATCACTAATCCAGTTAGCTATTGGGAAAGGGCTTACCGAACCTATTCAGATGGATTTTGGGCAAAGGGAATCGATTTTGGTCGCCCTCTGGTGGTCTTTTACACACCGGAAGCGGCTCAACAAATTATTGAAAACCGTCATGGGCATTTGACTACGACTGCATTTGACAGTGAACTGAAGGCAATCTTTGGAGACAGTTCTTTTTTCACCCTCGAAGGTATGCGTCATCAACAGGTGCGAAAGCTGTTGATCCCAAAACTTCATGGCAAGTGCATTCACTCCTATGGGCAGTTAATTTGTGACTTAGTGAATGATGTCATGCAAGCAGTACCCGCCCATCAACCTTTTTTGGTTTGGGAGACGGCGCAAGAGATATCCATGCAAGTGATGATTAAGCTCTTGTTTGGCTCCTATCAGCAAGAGCGCTATCAACAAATTAAACGCTTGATGGTTGAGATGATCGGTTTATTTGCCTCCAACATTGTAGGTATTCCCTTATTTTTTCGATTCTTACAACAGGATTTTGGCTCATTCAGTCCTTGGGGAAATTTTCTTAAGGAACGTCAGCAAATGCAAGAGTTAATCTATAGCGAAATTGCGGAACGTCGCAGCCATCCTGACTTAGAAAAACCAGATATTCTCACCTTATTAATGTCGGCGACCGATGAACAGGGAAACTCTCTAACAGATGAAGAATTATTAGGTCAAGTCTTATCGCTGTTGTTTACAGGAAATGAATCAACCGCAGCGTCTATTGCTTGGTCTTGGTATCGGGTTTATGGCGATGCTGAAATTCAAGCTAGATTATGGTCAGAACTCAATAGTTTAGGCAATTCTCCTGACCCGCTTGATCTCCTTCGCCTCCCCTATTTAAGTGCAGTCTGTAATGAGACTTTGCGGATGTATCCCGTTACTATGTTTATGATTCCTCGGCTAGTGAAAGCAACCACTAAAATTAGCGATCGCCAGCTTGATCCGGGGACGTTGGTAACTGTGGGAACCTATGTGATTCATCATCGCGAAGATATTTATCCCCAACCCGAAACCTTCAAACCAGAGCGTTTTCTAAATCATCGCTTTTCTCCCTATGAATTTTTGCCCTTTGGTGGGGGAATGCGAGGGTGTATTGGAGGAGAAATAGCCCTTTATCAACTAAAACTGGCTCTGGCGATGGTTGTTTCTCGCTATCAGCTAGAACTAATGAATCATCGTCCCATTTTTCCTCAACGCCGCAATACTGTATTAATGCCAACGCAGCTTAGGATGACCAAGCACACTGCTTGAAGTGAGATTCAATCTGAATTAAAATTTTAGTCTCGACAGATTCTATGAAAACACTACCCTGTATTGTTAATGTTGGCCTTCCACGAACAGGCACTACTTCCTTTGCGCGGGCGACAGAAATGCTAGGCTTCAAGTCGTTGCACATCTGGAAACCAGGAGAACATAACCCAGAGATCCTCAAACAATTTCGGGCAAATGTCCGAGATGTGCGTCGGATCGTAGAGCAATACCATACCCTTTCCGATACTCCATTTTATGCGCTTCGAGAGACCTTTGAACACTACTATCCAGATACTTTGATTCTGTATACTACTCGCCCTAAGCCAGACTGGATTAAAAGTATGGTGAAATATCAGGTAGCAGGCGGCCAGTTTCTAGCCAATCTCTACAGAATGCCACGATTTCCCTACACAGTAGCAGACAAAGATCTGCTTTCTCATCTCTACGATACCCATCATGCTGCTGTTTGTCAGGGTCTGCCATCTATCAATATTGGTGAAAATGATGATCGCCCCAAGTGGGAATTGCTTTGTTCAGCGTTACCTAACCCGAGAGAAATGATCGAGCGAGCAAGGCATCTCAAGTGGCCTCATGCAAACCAATTTCAGCAGACCAATGCTCAAAATGACACGGGTAAAGCTTCAGTTCAAAGTCAATGATCCTGATCAAAGAAATAGAAAATTACAAAAGTGATAAAAATGATAAAGTTTAACCTCGATCAAACTGTTGAAATCAAAAACCACTATATTGAACAGGGATATGTAGTGATTCAAAAAGCAATTCCGTTAGATAAAATTGATTCATTCCTTGATGCTTATGAGAAGATCAAACATAATCCATTCTTTATATATTTTTCTCAGTCTATTCAGCGCTGCGTAAGAGTTGAATTAACTCAGCAAGGCTACATTAAGGAATCTATGGAAAATGCCAGTCGATTAGCCTTTTTTCCAGAGTTCTCAAAGCGGATGCAAGACTGTATTTACGATCCGTGTGTTTCTAATGTTTTAAATACAATCAGTGGGTACTCGAAGCATATCTCTTGGCAGAATATGTTCTTCGATAAATCAACAGGCACAATTGAGCATCAGGACTCTTGGTATTTAGATACTAACCCGCCAGGAAAATTAATCGGGGCTTGGTTTTCCTTGGAGGACATTCAAGAGAATTGTGGTAGCTTCTTCGTCTGCCCAAAATCTCATAAGCTAGAGGTAGTTAATCGGAAAGATTATCCTACTCATCAGGCATTTATCCAGAAAATTATGTCAATATCTTCCGACAATTTACTTGAAAAAAAACCAATGTATCTGAACAAGGGAGATTTGCTATTATGGCACCCTTTTCTTGTTCATGGAGCATTTCAGTGTCAAGATGATTCGTTATCGAGGAAATCATTTACATCTCACTTTTATCCATACGGATGTAAGGCAAAAGAGACAAAAAGAGGAAAGCTGCTTTCAATATATTGGCAAGATCATGATCGCCCAAAAAAGACATTTAATCCTCAGATTTTTACTTCTTATCGACTGAGCGATTATTTGTATAATCTGATGATCTATGCTCTTTTTATCAAGACTGAGATGAAATTAACAAGTCAAACTTTTTCAAGGCGACGAGAAAGTTATAACAAAAGCTAAAGAGGAATATAAAATTAAAGACTTTGCTAGTACCGTATTAATGGCTATTATGATGAAAACTCAGGCTCAAGTTCAAAGGCGTATCTCTCAGCGTTATTTGGCTTTGCTCAATGAAGAGAGGCAAAGACGATTAAAAGCGATAAAAACCCATTTAATTGACCATCCTAATGCCCCTTTATCTAAGAACAATTTAATCTTTACCCTTGTAGACTCTATTCCTATACTGCGGCTGTTGCGATTCAGACAAACCATTCACCCTAAAGAAACTTTAGGAGATAATGTTGAAAACTATCAGGTCTTGTTTCCTCCTGAAAAAGTGCCGTTTGGAGTCAATGAGATTGACCGAGATTTTCTCAAGATTTGTCTTTATTACAAAAAAGATTATTTTGAGCGCTCGGAAATATTTGTATGTGATGTGGTTCCCGCCTATGTACATATGGGTTTAGGAACTATCTGTACAAAAGACTTTAGGGCAATTGTTGATTCAGGTATGCAGTATCGAGTTACAATTGCCAGATGGAGGCTTGCGTACTTTGATCGCCTGAAACTTCTCTGGTCCCAACATCTACCGATCGCAGCCCTCTACATTTTTTCGCTTTCAGCCGAAAACTTTTGGCACTTTCTATATGACTCCATCCCCCGAATTTATTCGGCTATGCTTGCAAGACCCAATCAAAAATTAACAGTTCTTGTACCCGACACTTTGCCGAATTCGTTTAAAGAACTTTTATCCTGTGTTTTACCAGAAAATTTTGACACGATATCGGTTCCACAAGGCTCTTGGGTTAAAGTAGACCGTTTGATTATGCCCTCTTATGTGAGTCGTTGTGAAAATGGATTTTTGCCTTCTGAGTATTACGAATATATTAGAAACTGTGTGTTCAAGAAATTTGATCTCGCGACCGTTGAAAATCCCACTGAACGCATCTATATTTCCCGCGCCCATGCAAAACATCGGAGAGTCTTGAATGAAGATGAAATTATTCAATACCTAAATAACTATGGATTTAAAGTGGTTTTTCTTGAAAAGATGTCGTTTAGAGAACAAGTGAAACTCTTTACTCAAGCGGAAGTTATTGTAGCACCTCACGGTGCAGGTTTAGCAACAACTCTCTTTTCCGGAAAAATTAAAATATTAGTTTTGTACCCCGAAAGTTCTCCTACACCGTTCTTCTTTACCCAATTTAAAGGGCTTGGTCAAGAACATTACTTTATGACGCACGATCAGTTTGATGAAAATGCTGATTTTAAAGTAGATTTGTTTGAATTAAAGCAGGTCTTACAGGAACAGATGAAATTGCAACCCAAGCCCGACAATTCACACCGTATTTAATTAAGAAATTATCATGGATAATATTACATCAACTCAAAATGTAACAGCAGTAGAAAATCGCCCAGTTATCTGTATAGTAGGGACTTTGAGGGCAGTCAATTTAACTTATCAAAACTTGATTGAAAAAGTCATTGAGCCTTTAAATGCTGATTTAGTCTTCTGTGTATCTCAAATGAGTTCTGAAGATGAAGCGTCTATAGACAAATTTAGAAATTATAATATCGTTGACATCTGTATCTACGAAGATGGAAAAAACGGATATCAAGACTTTTTAGAAAACTTTTGCAATCAACTCACTCCCGAACAACAGAAACAATGGCATAAATACTTTGAAATTGAAGGAAATTGGCTAGGAGGAATAAAGGGGCGTAGAGGTTCAGGCTTTCATTTGAATTTCAATTATTGGAAACTCTGGGATAGACTACATAATTTGAAAAAAAGTGGTTCTGATTATCAGAGATTTATAATCACAAGAACAGATTTATTATGGCTGGTAGAACATCCACCCTTAAATTTACTCGATCCAAAATTAGTCTGGATACCCACAGGAGAAAATTACAACGGCTACAACGATCGCCATGCAATTTGTAGCAGCCAAAATGTTGAAAATTACCTCAGTATATTTGAATCAATGATTAGCTTAAAAGCCTTGAATTATATCTATAACAATCTAGATGGAAATAACTTAAATCACGAAAGACATCTCAAGAGTCATTTAGACTATTGCGGAGTAGAAGTTGCTAGCTTCAAAAATGTTGCTTATTTAACCGGAGACCCAGAAAGTCTGACGAACTGGGCTTCCGTAAAAACCCAACTAATTGACGAAAAAGAGTATGCTTACAAATATGAAAAAGAACTCTTAAGTTCCCTCAAACATCTGAAGGAATTCAAGAGTCACAAAAATTGGAAGATGATGTTGTTTGATGAAGCGAAGGAGAATGATCAGTAAAAAGAAACCTTAATCTTTGAAATTTGGTTTTTAACTTAAGTCAAGTCGTGCTAACTATTACGATAACGCCCTAGATCTAAAATGTCTATTAATGAAATGATTAAGAAGCAACTGAAAACGGTTGTGGAACAAGAAATTAGTGCAGTGGTAAAACTCCATGAAACTATCGATGATTCCTGGTCACAAGCTGTACTAACGATCCGAGACTGTAAAGGTAAAGTCGTCGTTTCTGGAGTGGGAAAAAGCGGTAATATTTGTCAGAAGATAGCGGCTTCATTTACATCGACAGGAATGCCTTCAATCTTTGTTCATCCCACAGAAGCCAGTCATGGAGATTTAGGTTTATTAGATAGCAGAGACGTTCTGATTATACTCTCCGCTTCCGGTCAAACCACTGAGCTATTAGACATAGTACAATATGCTTCACGCCTAAAAGTACCCATTATTATCGTCACTAAAAATCCGACTAGCTCCTTAGCCCATTTTGCAGATATTATCTTACAAATTCCTAACTTTCCCGAAGCCTGTATTAACGGTTTAGCACCGACAACATCAACAACCTGTCAACTTGTCTTAGGTGATGCGTTAGCTATAACTGTGATGTCTTTACGAGGTTTTACATCGGATAATTTTAAGGAACTTCATCCAGGGGGAAATTTAGGTGCATTACTTGTTCCGGTGAAGAATATAATGTATGTAAACGATAAAATGCCTCTAATTGACTTGAGCGCATCCATTAAAGAAGCCATTATCGAAATGAATTCTAAAAGCTTAGGATGTGTTGGGATTGTTAATCATCGAAATCAATACGTTGGGATTTTCACAGATGGAGATCTTCGTCGAAGTTTACAAGCTGAAGTGTCTTTGGAAGAACCCGTAAGTCAATACATGACCCCCTCACCTCTCTCTATTTCCCCTGAAATGATGATTTCAGAATTACTCATGTTTTTCAAAAATAAAGGAGTACCTAATGTTTTTGTTGTCAAAGACAAGATACCAATTGGGATTGTTCATGTCCATCAATTAGCCTCGATTTCAAATATGAATGTACCGAAGATTATGCAGACATGATATTATATATAAGTATTCAAATCTCTATTGAGATAATGGGGCAATCGTGGAGCTACAGGAAATTCCCTGGGTAATTGTTCAAGCAGGTGGCCAAGGCACTCGATTAAAACACTATACTTGGAATAAACCCAAGTGTTTACTTTCAGTTGCGGGTCAACCCCTCATCTATCATTTTTTTGATCGCTTTCCATCGGCCAATTTTCTAGTCATAGGAGATTATCTTTATGACGTTTTAGACAAATATCTAAGGGTTTTTCCTCCCCAAGCTTCCGTGAAGTTAATTTTAGCAGAAACCAAAGGAACGCTCTCAGGTATTGATCGAGCCTTAACCTATATTACTGATAACGATCCATTTTTATTAGTCTGGTGTGATTTACTGCTTGAAAAAATACCCAATTGTCTGATTGATGGACAGAACTGGATTGGCCTCAGTCGTTCTTTCAAATGTCGCTGGTCTTATGATAACAGTGGAATTTGTGTAGAGAAAGCTTCAACGGAACGAGGAATAGCCGGATTTTTCGTATTTCAAAATAAAGCCGTTCTCAAAGATATCCCATCATCAGGAGAGTATGTTCGTTGGCTCTCTCAACAACCCATACAATTTGACGAAATTTTTCTTGATAATACCTATGAACTTGGAACTCTAGATAATCTCACCCAATATCAAGCAACAAAACTCGTTAGTCGTTTCTTTAACTCGGTGGAGATTTCAGAAAATAAAGTCATCAAAAAAGCGCGAGTTCAAGAATTTGAGAAATTAATTGATAGAGAGTGCAATTGGTATCGCGTTGTTCACTCACTTGGATTTGATCGTACCCCAACCTTACTGTCTGAACACCCGATGACTATCTCTAGAATTATCGGGTCACATCCTTTTGAGTTAAAAGTTGACTTTCAGCAAAAAAAAGAGATTCTGACTGACATTTTTCAAACTTTAACTCGGCTCCATCATTGCGTCCAAAAAGTTGCTGACCCCAAAGTTATAAGAGAAGTTTACCTTCAGAAAACTTATAGTCGTGTTAATAGTGTTGCTCAACTCATTCCTTTTTTCGACCAGCCAACAATTCAAGTCAATGGTTTGTTCTGTCGAAATCCCTTTCATACTCAATATGAAAATTGGTTGTCTCAACTTGTTGATGAAATTCAAGTTGATGAATTTACACTTATTCATGGCGATCCGACTTTCTCTAATATGCTGATAGATCATTACAACCAAGCTTGGCTAATCGATCCTAGAGGTTACTTTGGTTCAAGCTTGCTGTACGGCGATCCGATGTATGATTGGGCAAAATTGTACTACTCAGTTGTCGGAGATTACGATTGTTTTAACCGTCGTCAATTTCAGCTTAAAATTATCGGAAAACAAGTTTATCTTGATATAAAAAGTAATGACTGGAAAGATTTAGAACCAATGTTTGCGGAAAAATTGCCGACACAAATGCCTGTTATTCGCCTGTTACATTCTTTGATTTGGCTCTCATTATCAGGATATGTAAAAGATGACTATGACTCAATACTCGCTAGTTTTTATAATGGATTATATTGGTTGGAGACTGTGGTAAGATGACAGAATTAGTCTTAAGTTGTTTACCCAAAACTTGGTTAATCGACATTGATGGGGTTATTCTTAAACATAATGGCTACAAGCAAGAGGGTGACATCTTACTCCCTGGAGTTAATAAATTTTGGCATCAAATTTCTAAGGAAGACTTTGTTATTTTGCTCACCGCCCGCACAGAAGAAATGCGTGAAGCCACATTGTCTTTATTAGATAACCACGGACTTCGCTATAATATTGCCATTTTTGGTGTGCCTACAGGAGAACGAATTTGTATCAACGATAAAAAAGCCTCTGGGCTGCTCACCAGTTATGCTGTAAACTTATGGAGAGATGTAGGATTAGATAGTTTGAAAGTTGTAAAAAATCCAGACCTTTGATATCAAGCAAAATTAGGAAGAAGCTTTTATGAATAATTCTAAACCGGAAATTGACAAGCTTTCCCAACCCGATAACTCAGTGACTTTGGAAACAAGAACACAAAAGCAACGTGAGATTTATGACGCCTTTGAGAAATTTATTTTTAGTGATGATACGAAAATATTAGCCAAGCTAGTTGCCAGAACCCTGATTTTTGAACAAATTATTAATGTTCCAGGGGATATAATAGAAGCTGGAGTCTATAGGGGAAGTGGTATGTTAACTTGGCTAAAACTTAAAAAAATCCTCGCACCAAACGCTCTAAAAAAAGTGATAGGATTTGACTACTTTGATACAGAATCGTTACTAAATTCTTTATCTGGACAAGACAAAGCTTCCATGAAAAGTCTATTTGAGGTGAGAGGCTACCAACATGAAGAAGGAGCAGAAAAGTTTGTTCACGACCTCATTGCTAATGCGGGGTTTGATCGAAACAGCTACGATCTCGTCAAAGGTGATATTTCACAAGTTGCTCAAGAGTTTGTTGATCAAAGACCGGGTTTAAAAATATCCTGTTTATATCTAGATTTAGACTTACAATATCCCACCTATCACGCCTTGAATGCCTTTTGGGACCGAGTATCTGTTGGAGGGATGGTCGTATTCGATGAATATGCCTATCATCAATGGTCAGAAGCACGAGGAGCCGATCAATTCTTTGAAGAAAAGAATATTCAAATTCAAGCCCTTCACTATCCTTGTCCCACAGCTTACGTTATTAAACATTAAACCGACCACCCTAAAAACTAATGGATGAACAAAACTGGCAGATAAAACAGCAACTCGTGTCCTATTTTCAGGGCTTGACCTCTGAAAGTTACAAACTTCTAGATATTTTAAAGTTATCCTCTGATATTCTTCCTCTAGAAACATTATTACCTGATTTATCAAATAAGCTTGCTCGTTTAAAAGCAAGTATGATAGAAAACTATAAAAATCTCAATCGTCCCCAGTATAACGGGAGTCAAGCACAAACCGAGCTAGGAGTGGGGATGAATTCTATCGGGATGTTGTCAGATCGACTCTCGACCTTAATAATTAAGGAGTGGTGCTTACGCAACAAGAACAACCCCAATCCAGAGAAGGCAAATGACTTATATCAAACTCACACGATGGACATTATTCATGCTTTAGCAAACGCGAAGCCTGGTAGTTCATCAATGAATACAAAGATAACTCATCATCAATCTGATGTAACTGCTCATTCATGGGAAGAAGCATTTTACGGTCTGCTTTCAACCAATATTGTGAATTGGGAATCTCAAGAAATTTTATATATTAAAGATATTACCACCTTGCCTTGCGAAGAGTTACGAAGCTATATCGCTTGGTTTTCATCGGGGAATATTCAGAGAAACGAATATATACAATATTGTGAAAAGTTTTATTGGCGTTGAAATTAACTTTTAACTAGGAGTAATTATTCATGGATAGCACAACTCAAATAACAGCACGGCTAAAAACAGATGAGTATGAAAACTTTGATATTCGTCCTCTAGCTGGACGGATTGGGGCAGAAATACTCGGACTCGATCTGAGCCAAACTCTCAGCGATGAAACCGTTGATAACATTCGCCAAGCATTAATCAAATATAAGGTAATTTTCTTTCGACGGCAGCAGCTTACCGAGGTTAGTCAAGTTGCCTTCGCCCGACAATTTGGGGTTGTGACCACTGCACATCCAATGCTTCCATCTTTGCCGGGTCATCCAGAGATCTTAGAATTCGACTATGGACGCATGGATAACCGCACAAACCAATGGCATACAGATCTAACATTTCTTGATCGTCCTCCCTTGGCTTCAATTTTGCGTGCAGTTGAAATTCCTTCAGTCGGGGGAGATACACTATGGGCAAACACGGTAACAGCCTATCAAGATTTGCCTGCACCCTTGCGTAGCTTGGCTAACGAGCTTTGGGCCGTTCACAGCAATACCTATAATGACTATGCCGCAGCAACGGTGAATATCTCTCAAAAGCGACAAGAATTGGGCAAAGTTTTCACCTCCACTGAATACCAAACATTGCATCCAGTCGTTCGCGTGATTCCAGAGTCTGGCGATCGCAGCTTGTTTATTGGCGCTTTTGTGCGTCAGTTTCGAGAACTTTCCGTAGATGAGTCAAGACAAATCCTGAAGATGTTGCAGTCCTACATCATGCGTCCTGAAAATACTGTCCGTTGGCGTTGGGAACAGGGCGATATTGCCTTTTGGGATAACCGAGTCACCCAACACTATGGAATCGATGATTTTGGTTCTCAGCCCCGTCGTGTTCAACGGGTAACAATTGCAGGAAACTTACCTGTTAGCATTGAAGGCATCGAAAGCAAGTCAGTTAAGGGGGATTCATCTGCCTATAACAGACTGAACCCGGCATAAATTTCGCTACTTAATGACGTAACAAAACTATTTTCTACTGTTCGAGGTTTGTTTAATGGCTGCCTTCTCCCAGAAGAATTTAATATTTCTAATTTCTCAGCCTCGTGCTGGTTCTACCCTGACTCAGAGGATTTTAGGAAGCCATCGAGAAATTTATACGGTGTCTGAACCTTGGATTATGCTACATCCTCTTTACGCACTGCGTAGGGATGGACATCAAGCTGAATATAGTGTTCAAAATAGTCAGAAAGCACTCCATAACTTCTTGAACTTACACCCCGAAGGTAAAGAGGCTTATTTTCAAGCTGTACGACAAATGTCTTTGAATTTATATGAAGGATTGCTTCGAGGATCAGACAAAAAATATTTTTTAGATAAAACTCCAAGATATTATTATATTCTGCCCGATCTTTACAGAACCTTCCCTGATGCTAAATATATTTTACTGATTAGGAATCCCCTAGCTGTTTTGTGTTCTATCTTCAACACGTTTGTTCAAGAGGATTGGTGGAAAATACAGTATTATCAGGATGATTTACTAAAAGCGCCGGGTTTGCTCGCACAAGCATTGCTTAACTTTCAGGGCAACAGTCTAGTATTGAGATATGAAAACTTACTGAGTAACCCAGAAGAAGAAATTCAAAAGGTTTGTAGTTTTCTTAATGTTTCTTTTGATGCAGAAGTAATTAGCTACGGCAATTCTTCCTCTGGGAAATGGCAGTTTGGAGACCAATCCCTCATTCACCTGGAAACCAAACCGAGCTATCAGAATTTAAATCGCTGGCAAGAAGATTTACAGAATCCAATCCTTTGGCAATCTGCTTCTCATTATCTAGAATTTTTGGGAGAAGATTTGCTGAGGAGTTTAGGTTATTCCTACACAGAACTAAAAGATATGCTTGACAGACTCAAACCAAAAAGTGAGGTGATTCTTCCCCCGGCACTGCAAGAGTTGTTCTGTTCAGCGAGTCTATTTTTAGATCCATCATTACAGCCTTTTCTGGGAGTTGTTGGAGCAACGGCACAACTTTATGACACTTACTTAAATTTTGGGAGAGTTTTGCTAGAAAAAGATCGCGTTGAACAGGCACTCAAATATATTCAGATCGCTTTGCAAGTGGCTCCTTCAGTAGCTGAAGCTCACTATCTAATGGGCGAAGGATTTTTACGTTTAGGTAAGCTGGATCAAGCCGTTTCTGCTTATCAAAAAGCTGTTCAATTGAGTTCGGAAAATCAAAGCAGTCAGCTAGATTCTGCCAAGTTTGCACTCCAGCAAGCACTTCAACTGAATCCAACTCATCAAGCACTCATTGATTTACTAGAAACTCTAAATGCAAAATAAAAATCAAAGAACACCCCCTGTGCAGAATTTTTTAACTTAAGTAACTTTGACATCATATAGCGTTTCAATCCAAACCCTCGCACCACATCTAGGACTATTGGGACGATAGACGACCCGACATCCTCCCAGTATTTCTACCTCATTGCCATAAATATTGATATTACTCTTTGTTGGTGAATCTACCAAGGGCGTTGATGGCTGATTGTCTGGGAAGAAGTGGGTTTCCTCACTCGGGTCGCACCACTTCTTGACTGTAATCACAGGCTGTTGAAGATTTTGTTTTTGATTTTCTCTAATTTTATGAGAGTTGACATGAATGATGGTTTTCGCAGGGGTTCTGGGATTACGCCAACGGGGAGCCGGACCTCTTTTGCCTCGTTTAATAATGGGTCTGCCGTTAAATAGAGGGATTAACCACATCTTCCCCGTCTTGTAAGCCCCTTCGACTCTACCTGCTATCAGAAGGACTCTGAGACGAGCCGTAGAGATCTTCAAAATGTGAGCAGCTTCTGTAGTACCGATGATCATTCAATTAAAACGGAATCGTAATAGTTTTAATTGACATACTCCCATCGCTAAATCAAAGATTATAGCGAGGGATTCTCAGCGCAATTGCTGATTCTCAGTTCACAGAATCGACTTAAAATGTTAGCGTCTCCGTTAACAAGCCAGAGGTCGTTTTCTCCCTGAGCTTTTACCTTTTTGGGGTCAGATTCGGTATGCCCTACCGTACTGTTAAAATATTGAGCTAATAGCTTCAAACCTTTCCCT